>NZ_BAABIL010000112.1:0-22418 GCF_039542765.1 Kineococcus glutinatus | reverse complement strand
CTCCTCTCTGGGCGACATCATCGCCTCAGGTCGGTGTCCGGAGAAGCGGGTCAAGATCCGACCCTCGTGGACTGTGCAGATGGCGTCCCGTGGGGTGGTGTAGCTGTGGGCGCGTGAGGCGCTGCTGGGCGGACTATGCCGTGAGGGCAGCGGTGGTGTCGAGGCTGGTCTGGCTGGCGGTCGGGTGGGCGGGTAGTGCGGTGGGGGCCGGCGGGGTGAGCTGGGCCATGGAAGCCTCGGAGAGGTAGCGGCGGTCGGCGACCTGCCACTCGTCGTGGGTCTCGATCAGCACGCAGGCTGACAGCCGTAGCAGGGCGGCGGTGTTGGGGAAGATGCCGACCACGTCGGTGCGGCGCTTGACCTCCCGGTTCAGCCGCTCCAGCGGGTTGGTGGACCAGATCTTGCGCCAGTGCGCTTCGGGGAAGTCGGCGAAGGTCGTGATCTCCTCCTTCGCTTCGCGGAGCATCTCGGCGACGGTGGGGAACTGGCCGGTGAGCATGGTGGCGACGACGTCGACCTGCTCGCGGACTAGCGGTCCTGAGGGCTGGGCGAAGATGGTGCGGACGGCTGCGGCGACGGCGTCGGTGTGGCCCTTGGCGACCTTGGCGAGGACGTTGCGCATGAAGTGGACGCGACACCTCTGCCAGGAGGTGCCGGTCATGGTCTGCTCGATCGCGGTGACCAGGCCGCGGTGCTGGTCGGAGATGACGAGCTGGACTCCGTGCAGGCCGCGATCGCGTAGGGAGGCGAGGAAGTCCTTCCAGAAGTCCAGGGTCTCCGCATCACCGACGTTGCAACCCAGCACTTCCCGGCGCCCATCCAAGGTCACGCCGGTGGCGATGACGACGGCCTGGGAGACGACCCGCCCGCGGATGCGGGCCTTGCAGTAGGTCGCATCCAAGAAGACGTATGGCACCGCCTGTCCATCCAGGGGGCGGCTGCGCCAGGCGGCGACCTCACCGTCTAGATCGGCGCAGATGCGAGAGACCTCGGACTTGGAGAGGCCGGAGTCGACACCGAGAGCGGCGACGAGGTCATCGACCTTCCGCGTCGAGACGCCGTGGACGTAGGCCTCCATGACGACGGCGTGCAGCGCGACGTCGACGCGCCGACGGGGGCTGAGCAGGGAGGGGAAGAACGACCCCGTCCGCGTCTTGGGGATCTTCACCCTCACGTCGCCGGCGGTCGTGGCCACCAACTTCTCCCGCAGCCCATTGCGCTGGGTGGTGCGCGTGGAGGCCCGCTCGTGGCGCCCGGCACCGATGTGGGCCTCGGCTTCGGCGTCGACGAGAGCCTGCAAAGCGCCCTGCAGCAGCCGGCGCATGAGATCGCCGCTGTCGGCATCGGTGAGTGCCTCCGCAAGAGCGGACAGGGCAGACTGGTGCTCGAGGGTCATCGTGTGGGTCCTGTTCTACGAGGTGCTTGGCGGCTTCTCGCAGAGCCTCACGCGATGGCCCTCCCTGCTGCCGGTGCGACACACCAGCCCGCCGAGGAAGGCCACCCTCAGCTACACCACTCCAAGGGACTCACCCTGCTACTGGCCTCGCTACTCCTTTGGCTGCAGTGACGAGTCGTCATGCAATGGTGGACTCCATAACGACGATGTTTCTTAGCGACACGGTAAGGCTCTCCCGCGCCAGGGGGATGCGGGCCACATGCGCCGTGGCGGGCCGGTCACACGGTGCCTCGAGGGGCAGGCGGTAGCTGCAAGGCCCCGATCTGGCCGACGTGGCACGGCACATGATCGCTGCTGGGTAGCATGCGAGCACGCCCATACTCGCGTTGCTAGAGGTAGCTTAGGAGCAGTATGTACTTGAGTAGACTGTCCGTGCGCGGTTTTCGGGCTAGCGCAGATTCAGAACTCGAGGTGCAGCTCCCAGGACGCTTCGCCATCCTCGTAGGTGCAAACAGTGCAGGAAAAACAACTTTCAGTGACGCTGCCTATCTAGGTCACGGTGAGACCTTCCCCTTACTGGGACGGTTGAGTGCCTCTGCCCTAGGTAGTGGCGAACGCAGTATTGATGTCGAGTACAGGTTGCAGGACGATTCTCAAATTGAAGGGCCGCTTGGCGCTCAACTCCTGTCTCAGTCTGGTGCGCTCCAGCCGGGTGACGTAGCCGCAGTCTGGCGAAAGACACTCTCTCGAAGCTTGGGTGCAATACGGTCGCAATGGGATGTCGGTCACGATCTTTCTTCGGCCGTCAAGTTGATCTACTTGCCGGCACATCGGAACCCAATCGACGAGCTTGCCCGTCGTGAGGCGCGGATTCTCGTGGAGCTTCTCCGTGCACAGCAACAGCGCCTTAATGGATCCCGCAACCTTGGTCAGCTTCGGACGCGAGCTTGGGTGCTATTGGAGTCGTTGAGCTCTACCCCGCTCATCGAAGCGGTCGAGGAGCGGATTACTGCTCATCTAAGCGCGCTGACCTCTGGCGTACACCGACAATGGCCCTATGTCAGAGGTCAGCGAGTAGACGACGCCTACCTGGCGCGCGTACTCGAACTGATGCTGTCAGTGCTTGAGGGTCGCCCTAATGCGCGACCGCTTGACGTGTCGGGCCTTGGGTATGTCAACTTGTTGCATGTTGCCGTCACGCTGGCGGCTATCCCGGATGCTTCAAAAATTGCGAATCTCGAGACTGATGGCAATAACGTCGAGGTCACTCCGCAAACGCCAGCTGGTGACTCCGCTGGAGTGGGAGACGCGGGCGCGGACGAGTTTTCCATAGGCGATGCCGACCGCGCCCGAGGTGTGCTGGCTCAGGCTCGTGAAGAAGCGGAAACTGCCGAAGATTCCTTCTTCCAAGATGAGCCCTTCCATGCCACAATTGTTATTGAGGAGCCTGAAGCGCATCTGCATCCCCAACTTCAGCATGCCCTCGTCCGGCATCTTCGGAGGGCCGCTCTCGAGCGCCCAGAGCTCCAAATAATTCTTTCAAGTCACTCCACAGATATTGTCACGTCCGCGAAGCCGGAGGATGTGGTAGTCCTAAGGCGCCTCAACAGTGGCCGGCGGATTAGTCGAAGCGTTGCTCTGATTCCTCTTAGTAGCCGCGATGAGGTACTTCGAAAGGCCCGACTACACTTTGATGCAAATCGGTCATCGTCGCTATTTGCTGAGCGACTTGTCCTCGTCGAAGGCGTCACGGAAGCGGCGGTGCTTCGCGAGCTCGCCTGGGCATGGGCGGATGGAGACTTCGACAAGCAGGCATTCGTTGACGCGCTGACCATTATTCCCATAGGTACTCGAGTTGGCCCCTGGGCCGTCCGGCTTCTGGCGACTCGCAACCATGAACTCTGTCAACGCTTGGCGATACTCTCTGATAGTGACAAGGACTTTGATGAGGCGCCCGCCGAGCCGGCGTGGGTTGCGGACCACGATCCTGAAGTAGTGCGAGTGTTCTTCAGTCATCCGACGTTGGAGCCGGCCGTTACTCCCGGCAATGAGGCCCTGGTGCAGGCTGCCCTCGACGCCATCAACCTTGAGGTCGAGGGGCCAATCACTGCGCAGCGGGTACGAGACGCCTTCCGAAGTGCACGCGTGGCCACCAAGGAACGACCGGCGCTCGCAGCGGGGCCTGGGGCCAGAAAAAAGGGCGAATTCGCCCTCGCCTTTGCGGAGCAACTAATCTCCGCGCGCGATTCAGGTAGATCGGTTAATGTGCCTCCTCACGTCGAGGCATTGCTCAATTTCCTCCGCCCCGATTTCACGCCTTCAGGGATCGATGACCAGAGTGCTCCTAGTGGAACCTCGGATACCGAAGCCGCCGCAATGTCGGGTGTTTTTGACGTGACGGGAACGCCATAGTGGCCGTCGATTCCCATTTCAATGCCCTGACGGACGAGCAACTGGTTGCTGCTGCCACGAGTCAGGGTTGCGTATTCTTAGAAGCGGCTCCCGGGTCTGGCAAGACGACCGTGGCGGCCCAGCGCTTTGGTGTTATGCGTTATCGGCCGCATCGGTTCATCGAGGGCAGGCTGGATAATCGCGCCGTAGTTGCAGTCAGCTTTACGCGATCGGCGACGAGAGAACTTCAAAGGCGTGTTCGGCGGACCTGGGGCCCGACTGCTCTTACATGGCCGCATCGCATTACAACCATCGACACGCTGCTCCATGACTTGCTATCGCACTTATTGACGTGTGGACTTGTGTCATGGCCAGGTGGGCATCTCACTCTGCGGGTGCATGATTCGTGGAGAGTGCTTGTTCGGTATAGTCTTATGGATCTTGAGTGGGGTGTTTCCGTACGGGAATCCGGTGAAGCCTTCGTCGACATGTGGCGGCAAGAATCGAAAAGGATGCGACCAGAGCCGCTTCCCATGCGGGAGGCGGTGCAGTTGGGGCATTGCACGCACGATGATGTTCGGCGAGTACTCATGGTCTCGCTGCGACGCCCTGACGTTAAAGAGGCGATTCGTCGCCGTCTCGCGCAAAGCGTCAAAGCCCTAATTGTTGATGAGGTTTACGATGCTAATGCACTGGACCTTGCCGTAATCAAGGCGGCGGTTGACGCCGGTGCTGATGTGACGATCATTGGAGATCCATGGCAGGCGCTATACGGTTTTCGGGGCGCGAGACCTGATTTGGTGCCGGCGCTGATCGAAGAAACTGAGATGGTGACGTTGCCACTTTCTCAGTCCTTCCGCTGGCGCAGTGGCGCGCAGAGCAGAATTGCGACTGACTTGCGCGCGGGTCGTGGTGTCGTCCTTCCTCAGGTGGAGAATGGCGTGGGATTTGACGTGATGTTGTCGAGTCAGTGGGAGGAGCTGTGGACTCTCGGCGATACCGTCTTGCCGCTCGCATGGGGAGGCGCTAAGGGAAATGCCGTCGAGGCGGCAACGACGCTGCTTCTGAATCAAGTCACAAAGAAGCTATTCGGTGTCGAGGCGACGTTTCTCGCGGATGCCCTCGTGACTCTGGGAATCGCCGATGCGGCCGCTATGGGACGTCTCGAGGGGCCGTTTGCCGGCATTTTGGGGAGGCTTTCTGCTGCGACGACCAAAGTTGACTTCAATAGCGCATACTATGACTTAATATCTGTCATGGAGGGCGAAACTAAGCGAACTTTTCCCGCCAAGGCGCATCACAACTATACGATCCGGCTGCGTCGATTGGCGCTTCGATTGAAGGCTGAAGGAGCCTGCTTGCCGGGACTGACTATCCATCAAGCTAAGGGTAGGGAGTGGGATAATGTCGGGGTTCGCCTTGCAGATGCGGAGCGGGCAGCCCTAGAGCGGGGGCTCGACCCGGCCGACGAGCGCCATCGACTATTATACGTCGCGTGCACTCGAGCGAGGAATTGGACGGCTGAGGCACTTCCAAGGCAAGCGTGAATGGTTTTAAGCGGTACGGGCACGGTGGAGCGGCGCCGAGACCGGCGCGCCAGCGCCGCAGCTCGGCGCCGCTCCACCGCCGACGCCTTGACGGAGTAGAGAAAGTCCTCACAGCAGGGTCGCCTGCTCGGGCTGCGCCGAGCCGGCGGATGCCCACAGCTCGCGGTGGTAGCGCACGTATGCCACGTCGATGGTGTGTTGCTTGCGACGCGTCAGTATGCCGAGGGCGCTACCGGTCCCGGCGTCGACGACAGTGAGGTTGTCCAGCAGGTAGAGACCGCCCTTGTCGAACCGGACGTGGCATGTAGGGCACAGGCACAGGACGTTGCTGCGGACGTCGGGGCCGTGGTGCGGCTTGCCGAGGGCCTTGATGTGTGCGCCCTCCGAGTAGCCGGCGCCACCTGCGACGGTCGTGCGCTGCCCGCACATCTGACAAGTGTGGTCATACAGGCGCTTGATGTCCTGGGCGATGCTCGTGTTGCGAACCTGTCGCTGGACGGTGCTCGTCACGGTCGCGACGGGGCCCCCGTGCTCCTCGCCGGCGTCGCCGACCGCAGCTGACGTGGGCGGGGCATCATTGTCGAGCTCGGTCAGTTTGAACATCCACACGCGGTAGCCGTTGGCTGTGGCGGGGTAGTGCTCATCCACCCTGTACAGGCCGTCGTAGCGGTAGCCGCTCTTGGGGGAGTAGGCGGAATCACCGCGGAAGCCGCGCGTCACCCGAACGGGCAGGCCATCGAGCTCACTGCGTACAAGGCCGGCGTTGCCGGCGTCGCTGAGCGTCTGGTCAGCGACCTGCACACGCTTGTCCTGGTCGAGGCCACCGTGCCCGGTATAGAGGATGACGGTGCCTTGATCCTCATCAGTGGGATACCCACCGTTGACGACGATCGAGTCCGCGCCCTCGGCGGCCGTCCCATGGATGCCGGCCTGGATGGGAGGGTGGACGCCCGCGTCATGTAGGGCTCGGCGTGTGGCGAAGGCAGATCCAACCTGCACGCCGGGGACGTGTCCGAAGTGCTTTGCCATCGTGGTGTGCTCCTCTGGTGCTCGTACGTCGAGACGGGGCGTCCCCTGCCTGATGACCGTCAGCGCGGAAGGACAGGCAGCGACCGGGCCAGCTCACGCTGCCGTGCACGTGCCTGGCTCAGCTCCGCGTGGAAGTTGCCGTGGGCGTTCTGCGCGAGGTTGAGCGGCAGGTCTACGCCCTCGATGAGCGGTGTCTCCAACAGCCACGGCTGTGGGTCCTCGACCCAGCACACGCGGGCGTGCGCGGCCATCCAGTCGTTGAGCACCGCCTCGCCGTCGCTGAACGTCAGCCGGCTGCCGGTGCTGCCGACACGGCGCAGGCCGATACCGAGCTCGTCGGCCAGGAGGACGCCGAGCGTCAGCCGCAGCGTGGAGCCGTAGGCGTTACCGCGGTGGTGGTAGCGCACCCGGCTGCGCAGCGTCTGCTTGCTCGCCGAATCGCCGTTGGCCGGTGGGCGCTTGGGGGAGATCCCGACGTACAACAGCACCATCCCGTCCACACGGTGGCATCCCTCAACGGGGACGCCGGGCGGGGTGTCATCGAAGTACCAGGCATACACGCCCGCCGCCGCTGGTACGGGGCAGGGACGTCCGAGCACTTCCGCTCGTGTCCAGAGCCGAGCGGGGGCGAGGAGACTAGCGCTCACCACAGCATCGTGTCCGATGCCGCGGCCACAGTCCTGCCGGTCACGACGTCGGCATGACCGCGGCGCCATGCTCGGCGTAGTGCCCCGCTCCTGCCGAGCCGGCCCGCAAGGCAGCGCGGATCCGCCGAGCGAGCCGGTCAGGCGTGAGCTCGTCGAGAGCAGCAGGGTCGTGGCAGTCGGCGCGGCTGATCTCCCGGCGATCGGCTGCGATGCGGGCGCGGTCGGCGGGGGAGAGGACGCCGCCGTTGAAGATGAAGAGCAGCTTGTCGCCCTCGCTCGGGTGGGGCGCCCAGTCGACCAACAGCAGGCCGGTCACGGACAGCTCGATCCCCAGCTCCTCGACGACCTCGCGGCGAGCAGCGGACAGCGGGCTCTCGCCGGGCTCGACGTAGCCATCGGGCAGGTCCCAGTCGTCCTTGTACGTCGGCTGCACGAGCAGGACGTGCCCGCGGCCATCGCGGTAGATCACCCCGGCCGCCACGCGAGGCGTCGCCATGGGCGGCCCGGCATCGGATGTCACATGCTGACCGTAGGACGTCGGGGTCGGTGCAGGCTGGCAGCATCGTGGCGTGGACGTCGCCGCTGCCTGGGCTCTCGCGGAGGAGCACCTCGCCGAGGCCCTGCCGCGTCGCTGGCAGCACTCACAGGCGGTCGCCGCGACGGCTGCCGACTACGCCGCTCGGCTCCGCCTGGACCCGGACGTCGTCGCAGCGGCCGCGTGGCTGCACGACGTCGGCTACGCCCCTCCGCTCGTCGACACAGGCTTCCACCCGCTCGACAGGGGGACTGATGCACGATCAGGTGACGATGGCTTGAAGGATCACGGCCTTGGCCGAGATCCGGAGTTTTGCCATGGACACTGGTAGGCCTGGTCCTCGAAGCTGACTTCGAGGACCAGGCCGATGTCGAGTGCATACCTTTACAGGTCGACGCCAGTTCCGCTGTCGGTGCCCTGTCCCCACAGCCGCGCGTAGGCCTCGGCGGACTGCGGCATCTTCGTGCCGCTCAGTAGCGTCCAGTTGCCGCCGTCCTTGTCGATCTCGAACAGCGATTCCGCGGCGACCTGCCCGGCGCTGGGGCCGGCGTTGTCTCTGAACTGCTGGTACATGCCGGCCATGAAGTCGGGGGAGTCGCCGTTCTTAGCCGAACCGTCCCACTCCGGCACGATGACCGGCACCCCGGCCGCAGCGGCAGCCTGCCGGTGGGCGGTGAAGCCCTTGGGGCCACCGCCGCCGTCGCGGTCGTCGAGCTGGGACTGGAAGTCGGCGGCGGTGGCGGCATAGGGGAAGTGGTTGTAGTAGTCCACGCCGTAGGCGTCGATCTTGCCGGTGGGGATGAGGTCGCGGGCGTCGCCGTCGTAGCCGTTGGACTCGCGGTTGAACGTCAGCGTCAGGAGCGCTTGGGGGAGGATCTGCCGCTGCAGGGTGCGGTAGCGCGCCCAGGCGGTGTGGAAGGCGGCGGTCTCCTCACGGGTGACAGCCCAGGGAAACCAGTTGCCGTTGAGCTCCCAGGCCAAGGACAGGTACAGGTTGCCGTCCCGGCCGCCCCAGCCTGTCTTGATGTTGGTCAGCTGCCGGCGCCACTCATCGTCGTACTCACCTCGCGCGGCCTTCGCCCAGGAGCCGCCGGCTTCGAAGGGCGAGACGGAAACGATGAGGGACTTGTTCCAGGCGGCCTTGCTGTACTCCCCGCCGTCCTGCAGTTGCGGCACGGTGATGGCGTTGCTGCCGCCGTTGGCCCAGGTGGTGGCGATCTCAGCGGGCTGACCCTTCCGCAGCGCCGCGATGCCCTCGGGGTCACCCGCGGCGCCGGACTCCCAGTCACCCTCGGCCAGGTCGGGACGCTGCACGCCCACCGGAGCTGCTGGGCTGTCGGCCGGCTGGTCGTCGCACTCCTGGGCCGAGGCCTCGGCGGCCTGCTGGCGGGTCTGGGCGCTGAAGGTCGGCGCGGCGCTCGGCCCGTCGGAGACGGCGTAGTCCTGCGCCTGTCCGCCGTCTGCGGTGTCGTCGCTCGGGGCGGGGGACGTCTCCTCAAGTGGCTCCGCTCCGTCGGAGGAGCAGGCGTCCGGCTCAGGGTCGTCCTGGGCCGGCGACGCGCTGGCAGTGGGGCCGGGCGTGCCGGTCTCAGCGGGGGAGGGGGGCTCCTCGTCGCTGCCCGAGTCGCCCGTACCGGAGCCATCGGCGCCAGGGCTGTCGGCACCGATGAGGTCAAGCACCTTGCCCCACAACGCGTTGAGTGCGCCCTGGTCCTCCGCGGCCGCGGCGGCCGGCGCGGTGGCGGGCAGCAGGTAGAGCTCGTCGGCGGTGCCGTCGCTGACCACGGTGACCGTCGTGGCCGAGCCGGTGCGCTCGGTGGTGATGGCCTTGTCGCTGCCGGCGGCGGGGACCATGGTGCCGTCGATGAGCCTGGCGGCGCGGGCGAGGACTACGTCCTCCTGGATCGTGAACGTGAGCCTGTGGCTGCTGGCCGTGCTGTCCTGGCCGGGCATCTGCCAGTAGGAGACCAGCCGCCCACCGCCGGGCACGCCGCTGCTGTAGATGCGGGTGCCAGCGTCTTCACCGCTGACCGTGAAGGACAGCCAGCCCTCCTGCGAAGCCGAGGACGTCGCGGTTGGGGTGGGGGAACTAGCGCTGGCCAGTGTCGGGCAGGTGAGGGCCGCGGCGAGCGCGGTCGCGACCGCCAGGGTGAGGCGGCGGGCTGTCGCGGTGGGGCGGGAGTGGGGAGACTGCACGTGGTCCTCCTGTCGAGGGTCTGATTCATGGCCGATCGTCGAAGCAGGGACCCAGCACGGCGTTGCGGCGAGCGGCGTGTGCCGTCGTCGCGGGCCTGCTGGTCGACGCGTCCGTCCCGTCAGCTGCCACTGCGGGGCGGATGCGTCGGCACCACGCCGTCGCAGCGGCGTGGAGATCGAGGGGCGGACTCAGCCGCCGGGAGAGGCGCTCGGTAGCGCCAGAAGCGCTTCGTGGCGCGTGGCGGTGCACTGGGCGAAGGGACCGCGGGCGCTGAGGAGTACGGCGAGCTGGGGGTCGAGGTGGTCGCGCAGCCACAGGGCGTGGCCAGTGCGGGCGTCGGTGCGCAGCGCCTCCCACGCCCGCCACAGCGCCTGCAATCGGTAGACGGCCTCACGGTGCTCGGCCCAGCGGGCGCACCAGCGCGCCTCACCACCGACGGCGCGGGCGAAGGTGGGCGCGAAGAACCCGCTCACCCAGGACGCCAGATCGGGGTAGACGACCGTCTCGTCGTCCTCACCGCCGATCGCGCCGGTGGAGGGAGTGGGGAAGAAGGCGTCGAGCTCGTCGACGCGCAGCTCCAGGCGCGCGGTACGGGCCTCGAGTTCCTCGAGCCGGTAGTCCGGCAGCACCTCCTCCGATGCGCTCACCGCACGCTCACCCCCTCCGCGCTGCCGCGGGCTTCCTGCACCTGCCGGGTGGCTGCGCTGACGGCCGCGGCGATCTCGTCGCGGCGGGGGCCGTGGTAGTAGGGCTGCAGCTGCAGCAGCGCGGCGCGGGTGCCGGTGGCCAGCAGCAGCGCGGTGCCGCGCGGCAGGGCGCGCAGGTCCTCCGGCGGCAGGATGCGCTGGCGGCGCAGCGAGGTGGAGGTGGATCGGCGCCGCTCGCCGTCGGAGTAGGAGCGGACGGTGACGTCGTGCTCGCCGACCAGGCGGGAGACGTCCTCGGCCAGCTTGGCGTCGTCCAGGCCGGCGCCGAGCAGCTTGACGGTGGCCGCCGACCAGAGGGTGTCCATGCCGGCCTCGCCCCAGACGCGGGCGCCCTGCCGGTAGGACTGCAGCACGGTGAGCGGGACGACGCCCCGGGAGCCGAGGTGGCTGTAGAGGTCGGGCAGGTCGGCGATGCGGCAGACGTTGGCGGCCTCGTCGAGCACGATGACCATCGGCGGGTCGAGACGCCCACCGCGGCGCTCGGCGGCGCGCACGCCCTCGCGCATCACCCGGTCGGTGAGCGCGGCCACCAGTGGCGCGGCGGCCCCGGCGCCGTCCTTGGAGAGCAGGTACAGCGTCTGCCGCGTGGTGGCGAAACCGGCGGCGTCGAACTCCGCCAGGTCCGCCCCGGGCGGGGTGACCCAGGCGAGGATGACGTCGTCGCGCAGACACTGCGCGGCGGTGCGCGCGGTCTCGTAGACGCCGTCGCGGGTTTCCGGTGCACCGTTCTGCCGGCCACGCAGCGAGGCGGCGCTGGCGGTGAACCCCGCCTCGGCGAGCAGCGCGGCCGGGGTCGGGATGACCGGGTCGTTGAGCCACTCGTACACGTCACGCAGGTCGCGCCCGGAGCACGCCGCGGCCAGCAACAGCCCGGCGAGCAGGTCGTGGGCCGCCGACGTCCAGAAGTCCTTGCCGGTGCGGTCGTCGCGCACCTCCTGGATGAAGTGCCCCGCCAGGCGGGAGGCCTCCTCCACGGTGCTGAGGCCGCGCAGCGGGTCCCACCACCAGGTGCGCGGGGCGCCGGTGATGGCCTGCGGGTCGAACACCCACACCGGCTCGCCGGTGTCGACGGCGCGCAGCGTGGCGGTCGCGGCCCACAGGTCGGCCTTGTTCGACGTGGCCACCACTGCGCCGGGCGCGGCGAGCACCGCGGGCACCGCCAGCGACGTCGTCTTGCCCGCACGCGGAGCCATCACCGCCAGCAGCACGTCCTCCCACGACGCCCGCAGCTCCGGGCCGCGCGCCCCGAGCCGGCCCAGCGCGAGCCCGGTGTCCTCGGGAGCCACCTCGCCGCTGCGCGGCAAGCCCAGGCGCAGGCTGCGGGCGCGCTCGGTCACGGCGCGGGGCAGCAGGTGCTGCACCTGCGCCAGCCCCGCGAGGCCGCTCCTGGCGCGGCCGTCGCGACGTGCGACGACCACCGCGACAACGGCGGTGACCAGCGCGAGTTTGACAGCAGACAGGGTCCACACCAGCCAGGCGGGAGTTGCCGGCCACAGCACCGCCGGGCCGCCCCGGACGAAGCGTCCGGCGCTGGTCGTGTCGAACGGCGGCACCTGCCACCCGGAACCGGTCAGCCAGCTCGCCGCGCCACCAGCCAGCCAGACCAACCCGCCGAGACCCACGGCACCCCAGATTGCACCGACGACCAGCAGCGGCGTGCCGGTCCCGGCGGGCAGGCCGACGCCCCGGGGTTCCAGCGGCCGCGTCACGAGCCGGCCCCGTCATGCTGCGGGCGAGCGGCGTGGTCGGTGTCGTACAACCAGGCCTCGTCACCCACGAACTCGAGTTCGACGGGGATCCCGACGCGCTGGCCGGTCTTCACGAGGTACTTGCCCCGGCCGGGGTGGCGGGCACCGGTCTGCCAGGACTCCGGCGCTGACCAGGACGACACCATGCTCATCTCGCGGGCGGACAGCGGCACTACACGGGTCACCTCCTCCAGCTCCCGCGGCGGCAGGCCGGCCAGCACGGTGATGGCGTTGCGCTCGACGAACCCGCGGGCCTTGGCGCGGTCCTCCTCACTCGGCAGGGCGGACAGGTCGTCGAGGGAGTGGGTGGCCATCGCGTGGGCGACGTCGCGGCCGCGGTAGACGCGGGTGAGGGCGTCGGCGTGGTCGACGAGGCCAGGTGCACCGCGCAGCGCCCGCCACAGCTCGTCCATGACGGCGAAGTAGCGCCGCCGCGGGGCGAGGCCGGCCTCGGCGAGAGCGGTGGAGGCGTCGATGACCGCGAAGCCGTACGACCAGGTTGACAACATCGCCGCGGCCACCAGGGTGTCGCCGGAGGCTGCGACGGCGGAGATGTCCACGCTCACCGCCGGGCTGTCCAGGTCGATGGGCCGGGTCGTCGGGCCGTCGAAGACGCCCTTGAGGGAGCCTTCGCACAGCAGTGCCAGCGTCTGGCGCAGCGCCTTCGTCTCGGTCCGGTAGGCGGCCTCGTCGTCGACCTCCGCGGCTGCGATGAGCCGGTCGGGGGACTCGCGGATCACCTGCAGCACGTCCGGGACGGTGGGGTCGGCGCCGGCCGGCAGGCGGTCGGTGAGCAGGTCGACCGCGGCGCCGAGGACGGTTTCCTCCCCGTTGCTCAGCCGCTCGTGGCGGCGCACGAGGGAGCACAGCGCCAACGTCGCCGACAGCCGCCGGCCGCGGACCTCCAGCCGCAGCCTGGTCGCCGCCTCCCCGGACATGCGCGCCACCGCCGCGCCGAGCGGACCGGCGTCCAGGGGGTTGATGCGGTCCAAGCCGCGCCCCACCCGCAGCACCTGTCCGCCGGCGGCGGTCACCACCGCGGAGTAGTCCGGCTTGAGGTCGCCGAGGAACAGCGGCCGGACACCGAACGCCATCAGGCCGCGGGCCAGCCGCTTCAGCGCCGCGGACTTGCCCGTGCCGGGTTGCCCGAGCAGTGTCATGCCGCGGTTGGTCACCAGCCCGCTGTCCAGCCACGAGAACGGGTCCAGGCAGACGGCCTCACCCCACATCATGTGCCGGCCGAACGGCACGCCGATGCTCGGTGCGCCGGAGCCGGCGACGAACGGGAACAGCCCGCACGCCTGCACGGTGGTCGCCTGGTACTCCGGTGCAGCGGTGACGTGCCCGAGGCGACCGGCGCCGCGCGTGCGCCAGCCCCACGCCGGCGGCACCTGCACCGCCCCGCCCGCTGCCGGACGAGGTGCGCGAGCGGTGCGGAGCCTCATCGCAGGACCCTTCCGGCGACGTGCGGCGGGTAGACGCCCGCCGGCAGGGTGGTCGCGAACCCGACGGCCTGGGAACCGAACAGCCGCCGCACCCGCACCTTCGACTGGTCCGCGCGCGACTCCAGGTCGGCGACGGCGGCCGCGAGATCGGCCGGATCGGTGACCGTGATGGTCGCGTACAGGCTCATGAGGATCACACCGGCGCCGAGGGCTTCCTCGCGGGCGGCGGTGACGGCGCGCTCGTGGTCGGCCTGGTCGCGGGCGGTCGCGTCGCGGCCCTGCGTGCGCCGGTACGCCTCCCGGAACGCGGCGGCGTTGACCTGGTCCTCCAGCAGGCGCGCCGCCGCACCCGCCGACAGCGGCCGGTAGAGCATCGTGACGCGCTTGGGGTAGCGCGACGGTGACATGAGCCGCACCAGCACGTTGGAGGTGACCTGCTGCCGCGGGGCCTCGTGCCAGGCCCACGACACCGACACCCCGCTGTCGTGGCGGTAGTGGTCCCACGCCTCCTCCGCCGCCACCGGTCCCGCCGCCTCCCACGTGAGGGGAACGTCCGTCGCGGTGGAGAGGGCGGACTCGACGTCGCCGCGGCTGGCCGGGTCGAACGCGACCCGCACGGTCCCGGCGAGGTCCTCGGCGCGGGCCCGCCCCAGCACGGTGACACCGCACTCCGACAGCGCGGCCTCCATCCCGACGAGGGAGCGGGATACCTCCGCCGCGGCGTCCGCCAGCTCGGTGAGCGGGGTTCCGGCGCGGGCGGGGTCGAAGGTGATGGATACGCGCGTCTCGACGTCGGCGGACGCAGCCGGGGACACCTCGACGAGCTCACGCATCAGGTCCAGGACGTCCGCCGGTGCACCGGGGTCGAGGCGCTCGGCGACGTTGCGGGCCAGCGTCGAGCCCGGCTCAGGGGCGGTGTCCACGGTGACGGCCACCCACTGCACCATCGAATCGAACCCGCGGGAGGCGAGCCAGGAGTGCCAGTTCGCCACCCACGCGTCCGCGTCGCCGCCGTCGACGAGCCACGTGGACGTCGAGGCGCAGCGCAACGTCGCGGTGAGGAAACCCGTGCGGGCGTCGTGGATGAGCCCGAAGTGGCCGCCGCGGCCGTCTTCGCACGACAGCAACCGTGTCGCCGCCAGCGCACCGGGCAGCTGCCAGGCCGAGGGGTGCTCGACGAGGACCCCCGCGCGCAGGCTGGGGTAGCCGCGCCACGACGCCCACATCCACTGCGCGCGGCGCAGCACGACGTGCAGGATCGGTGTCCCGTCAATCCGTGTGCAGGTCACGGCGATGACAGCGCCCGACGGCACGCACAGCATCAGGCCGGCGCGGACGCTGATGCCCAGGGCGATGAGGGGTACGACGGCGCAGACCATCACGACGACCGTCGCGGTGGAGCCGAGGCCGAAGAGCCCGATACCCCGGGTCCGGCGCCAGCCGCCGTAGGTGCGGAGGACGCCGCTGTCGTGGGCAGCGGTGACCGGGCGCGATCCGGTCGCGGTGGTCGTGCTCATGCGCTGCGGTCCGTTCCGTTGTCGTGGTCGGTCATCGCGGAGGTGGCCGAGCGGGTGGCCCGTCGCGCCTCGCCCGCGGCTTCCTTGGCCAGGTGTGCGGCGAGGAGCGCACCACCCGCACCGGCTCCACCCGCGCCGGCACCGGCGCCGGATGCTGCAGCGCTGGACCCGCCGGCGGTGCTGCGGATGGTGCTCGCGCTGCCGAGGTCACGGGAGATCGAAGCGGCCTGCCCCGAGGCGGCGCTCGGGCCGCCGTCGACCTCGGCGGCCGCTCCGACGTTCGAGCGCAGCACCCCGACGGCCTGCACACCGCCGGCGGCCAGGTGCAGAGCGCTGGCCAGGCCACCGCCCCCACCGGCGGTGCCGGTCGCCCAGCTGAACAGCTTCATCATCGTGGGGAGCGCGACGATGCTCAGCAGCATCATCGACAGCCCCACCACGACAGCGCGCGGATCCGTGCTCTCGCCGGTCATCGCCAGGGCGGTGGCGTACACGAGCGCGGCCACGGGCTTGAACGCGATCAGCGCCAGCATCCAGCCGAGCAGCTTGGACAGCCACGGCCGGCCGAAGTTCGTCAGGTTGCCCGCGGCCGCCAGGACGAGGAGCCCGGCGAGCACGATGACGGCGCCCTCGCGGAACATCATGACGACGGCCTGCGCCAGACCGACGAGCATTGTGATGAGACCGAGCACGATGACGGCCCCGGCGGAGTGGACGTCGGCGAGGCTGGCGAGCTGCACCAGCCGGTCGGCGATCTGCCCGCTGGCGGCCTTGTCGAGCACCCACACGGAGAAGGCGTCGCCCAGGCGCAGCGCGGCTGCGGGGCCGATGATGCCGATGCTCGCCCACATCGCGAGCGCAGCCAGACCACGGCCGACGTCGAGCAGGGGCTCGGCGCTGCGGCGCACGGCCATGCGCAGCCCCTGCCACACCACCCCGGCGCCAGCTACGGCGATCGAGAGCCAGAGGACGTACTCGCGGATGCTGACGGCAGCGGAACCGTCCAGTTCGATGGACGGCACCTCCAGCCACCAGCCGACCGTCGTCTTGATGACCCACGTCGCGCCCTCGCGCATCGCGTCGGCGAACGTGTTCCCCAGCGTCGTTCCCGCCGCACCGGCAGCCACGGCCGTAGCGGCGGATACGGCGCCCTGTGCGCAGGCGAGTGGATCCAGCGGACCGCAGGGCATCAGGCACCTCCGTCCGGGGACGCCGGCTCGAAGAGCATCACGTCCGCGGGAACGTCAGACAGCCGGCTGAAGGCGGTGTTCCACGTGCCGGTCGAGGGCGCGACGACCTTCCAGTCGCCGTCGACGCGGGTGAGGACGACGTCGAAGGCGTAGGCCTGCTCGACACCGTTCTCGTCCGGGGCGCGCTGCACGATCCGCACGCTGCGGTTGCCCTCGGGTAGCGCGGTCACCCGGTAGCCGACGAAAGAGGACCGGCCCTCGCCCAGCGGGGCGCCCTCCGGCAGCCCGGACCTCTCCCGCGCCTGCTCGTACTCCGCTTGCACCGCACGGCCGAGGTCCGCTGCGGCCGGACCGACGACCTGCTCGCGCAGCGTCGGGCCGAACACCGCGGGCCCGGGTGCTGCGCTGGCGCGGTACACCAGGTGCACGGCGGCCAGCGCCGCCCCGAGGTCGGTGTCGGAGAAGCCGGCGACGCGCTGCCCGACGGCGCGGGTGGGGCCGTCGACGGCCGACACCGGGAAGTAGACGCCCTGCACTTGCTGCCAGGTCAGCGTCGCTGCGGGTGCGATCGGCGCGGCCGCTCGTGGACGGGGAGCGGGAGGGGTCGAGCGGTCCGGCAGGCCGGTGACCAGCGCGGCCACCGCCAAGGCCACCACGGCCAGCGCGGTGATGACCACGACCGCCCACCGCCGGCCACGACGGACGCGCGCCGGACCAGCTTGGGCTGTGATCGGTGCCCGGTAAGGGTCGGGTGGTGCCCACTCCGGCGGGCGGAGCGGGATGATCCGCGCCGCCATCAGGACACGACCGCCCCGACGACCCCCGCCCCGAACGAGACGAGGCTGATCCCGCCGAGCACCCACGGGATGCCCGCCGCCCCGTCCGCAGCCATGGCCGATCGGTTGCGACGGCCGACCGTCATCATGATTCCGCAGATGACCAGCCCGGCGGCCCCGCCGACGATGCCGATGCCCTTGAGCCAGGAGAGCAACAGGGCGACCTCCTCGGCGGCGCCCGGCGGGAGAGCTGCCGCGGGGTTCGGGATCTGAACGGTGGGCGAACTCGGGGACGGGGTGGAGGTGGAGAACATCAGGAGGTCTCCTCGAGGAAGCGGCGGTCGGTGGCGGAGAACTGCGGGGTGGTGGCGGACCGCTCGGCCAGGTGGCTGGCGAACTGCTCGACAGCCCGGTCGTAGCGGCGAGACGGCGTCCTGGAGTCACCGGACTCGTAGCGCCAGCGCTGCACGTGCGGCAGGACGTCCACGCCCGCGACGACGGAGGACAGCAGGCGGATGCGGGCTCGCGCCGCGGTCGGCATCGGACCGCGACCGTCCCGCACGAGAATCAGGTGGAGCTCCTCGCTGTCGAATCCGCTGAGTTCCAGCCGGTGCAGGGTTCGCACAGCTCGTGCCGTTCCGTCCGCGGTGGCGGCTGCCACGACGACGCAGAGCGGGGTGTTCGCGGTGCCGTCGTGCAGCGCCTCGAAGAGCGGAACCTCGCGCAGCACCGGACGCACGACGTGGTGCCTCGCCAGAGTCGTGGCGCCGCATCCACCATGCGCTGCAACGACGATGCCGTGTGCGGACGCATCGCCACCGCCTCCGGTGCTCGCGGCGGAGTTCAGGCCGGCAGCGCGCGGCACGATCCCGGCGGAGTGTTGGTCAGTTGTCACTGGACAGCTCCCGCGTTCACATGAGTTGATGCCAGGACAGTACCTGGCACTGTCAGGTCTGTCACGCGGCAGAACCGGAAGCACCCGAACCACGGCAGTTCTGTGGACACGGAGCACACGCCGCCGCTGTGGACAACCGGCCAGCTGACGAACTCACGCAGGAAGGTGACGTCATGACCCCCCCAACCGATGGAACGCAGCCTGGAGAAGCCATCGTCGAGCCAGCGCTGTCCGCGGTGCCCGCTGACGTGGCGATCGCGCGGTCGCTGCTCGTGTCGCTGGCCGACGAGGCCAGCGACAGCGCGACGGTCCTCGTCGCCTCGTGCGCACTGGCCCAGCTCGACGACGTGTGGCCGCCCTACCCGCCGGCGGAGCCAGCGCTGGCGACTTCGGCGGGACGAGTTCTGCACGACGAGGCAGTCGCGGCCCTGCAGCTGCTCGTCGGTTCGGCGTTGGACGCAGGGCAGCGTGCCCGGGCGCTGCTCGCGCTGCAGGAACTCACCACACCGATCTGGTTCACCACGCCGGCCGGCTTGCGGTGAGCACCGCGACCGCCGTCCACGAGGTCACGGCGCATCTCGCGGAGCTCAGCGCGATCCCGAGCCCGGTGGAGAGCACCCGCATGGGAGTGGATGCCGCCCTTCACGGTCGCGGCGCTGCCCTCGCGCTGGCGCGGCAGGTGATCGAGGACGTGCTCAAGGTGTCCGCGAAGTCGCCCGCCACGCTCGCCGAGCTCCACCTGCGTCCCGAGCGGGTGCTCGTGAGCGCACTCCGGGTCAGCGCCCGCGAGGCGCGCAGCTACAGCCCTGTGGAGATCGTCGCGGCTGTCGACCCGCGCTCAGCGGCGGCACGGTGGGAACGGCTCGGCGCCGCCGCGACCCAGGCGCACATCGCCTGGACGGAGAGCCCTGCCAAGCCCAGCGGTGCCGCCGGCCGGGCAGCCGTCGCCGACGTGGCCGTTGTCGCGCTGGCGCTGGCCCACCTCGACCGCCACGTCATCCAGGCGGCCACACGCGCCGGTGTCGACGACGTCGCCCGTGACCTCGGGTTCGCCCAGCAGTCCGGCCTGGGGCTTGCGGCCCGCAGCGTCCTTCGCCGCGCGGCCAGCGACGGCGCGGCCTCTTGGGAGGCGCCGTCACCCCAACGGCTCGACCGCATGCCGGTCGTGCCCGTTCGGGGGCCGGAGGACGCGCTCCGCGGGCTGCAGCGGCTGCACGACCTGCTGACGGCCGGCGCCAGCATCAGCCCGCAGCACACCGCGATGCTCCTCACCGCCCAGGTACGGATGGGCGTCGGACTGGCGCAGCAGGCCGACCGGGCAGCCCGCGCGATGGGGGAGGAGCAATACGCCGCACTGGCCGACGGGTTGCGCCGGCACGTGACGGCGCTGGCCGGGGCGTGGGATCGGTCCGACAGGGCGATGGCAGGCCTGGAGCGCCCGGACCCGCGGCCGGTGCAGCAGGCGGGGGAGTGCGTTCGGGGACTGACAGTCGGAGCGGTGCCGCTCGCGCTGCTCGAGCCGACGTCAGCAGCGGTGGTGCGGCTGGCCGGGGCCACGGCTGCGGCGGTCGAGCGGCGGGTTGAGAGCGCTAGCTGGGCGACGTGCTACTCGTGGAGCGAGGCGCAAGAGAGCGGGTCGTGGCGGGTGGTGCGGACGACGGCGATGCCGCACGTGGTGGGGGTGTTGCGGGAGGTTGCGGCCTCGACTTGCGCTGTCGCTGGACATGGAGCTTTCAGGTCAGATCGCGGGCTCGGCGGCAAGCTGAGTACAGGGGGGTTCTTGCCGCCAGCTCGTTAACCGCTGGGTGAGTTCCCTCGACGTGCAGGAGAAGGGTAGTGCCTACTCGCGGCTGGGCAGCGCGGCTGTATAACAACCGCGCCGCGGCCTGCGCGAGTGGCCGACGGTGACCTCTTCCGCCGAGGTGCTTGAGATGATGACGCCGATGGCGGATAAGTGGCTGGTGCAAGTATCAGTTGAGCGGACATGTCGGCCCCCTGGCCTACTGTTCCTACAGGGACAAGCGTAGGGAGATGCCATGATCACCAACTTTACGAGCTACGACCTCAAGCAGCTCAAGCGCGGCTCGGTGGTGGTGGTGACGCTGCAAGGCAATGCCGCCAATGTGCGCTTGCTCGACTCCGCGGCCTTCAGCGCCTTCAAAGCCGGGCGCAGCTACCGCATGGCCGACGGCGGACTGGTGAAGACGTCACCGCACCGCATGATCATCCCCCGCGCCGGTCACTGGTATGTCACTGTCGACCTGATGGGCATGAAGCCCAACGCGCGCGTGCGCTCTGCTGTGAGTGTCGAGCCCCCGCCGCTGCCGGTTGCGCGTAGCGCACGTACTGCGCCGCTCTCCGAAGTGCGTGCTGAGCGACCTCCTGCGCAGGTCGTGGCAACCGGTGAGGTCTGGGACGTCTTCATTTCGCACGCGAGTGAGGACAAGGCTGACATCGCCCGTCCATTGCGTGACGCCTTGGACGCCTTGGGTGTCAAGGTCTGGTTCGACGCCTTTGAAATGGGCATCGGCGACAGCTTGCGACGCAAGATCGACCAGGGACTCGCCCGCAGCGCCTTCGGCGTCGTCATCCTCTCCACATCTTTCTTCGCCAAGGGGTGGACACAGTACGAGCTCGACGGCATCGTCACGCGCTCGATCGCCGGCGAGCAGAACCTGCTGCCCATCTGGCACAAAATCACCCGCGACGAGGTCATGGCGCAGAGCCCCTCGCTGGCCGACAAGGTGGCCCGCTCGACGACGGACCGCACCGTGGCACAGATCGCCGAGGAGATCGCCCGACGTGTCCGCCCAGACCTCTTCGAGGACGAAGACGAGCTTGTGGGATGAAAGGCCATGAGCGCGATGGGCTACCTGTAGTCATCAGGGGACATGAACGTGGAAATGTCAGAGCTAGGGGTACATGGCTCGGCGAGGCGGGTCGCTAGCTCCTCGTCGCTGACCTCCCGCGGCGCTGGGGCCACGTACTTCTCGTCGACCCACCCACAGCGCATGCACGTGCCAACCGCCATCCGGTAGGAGCCACAGTCCTCGCAGCGCGCGTTGTCACCGACCATCCACCGAAGCCGCGCGGCGGTGACCGTGGCCAGAAAGTGACTCACCGCCGCGACAGCGATCTGCGCGTCATAGCTCTTGGCGTTCTTGGCATGGGTGAGCTGGTTGACGTAGTCCCACGTCTCTCGAGCTAGCTTGTTGAGGTAGGAGCGCAGCTGCTTATCGGTCGAGGACGCACTGGCAGCGAGGTAGGCGACGAGCAGGCCCGTCCATCCCACGACGTCAGCTGCCTTGGGAGCCGTCTCACCAGCTGGTACCAGGTCGTCGTCGGCGACCTCCCGGGCGTACGTGATCATCGACTCACGTAGCCGCACCCCCACTGCTTGGAAGTCCTCGGCCTCGCGGCCACCGTCCAGCGAGTCGATGGACTGCTCCCAGAGGCGCCACGCCTTAGGAAGGAGCGCCGTCGCTTCCTCGGCGATTGGTACCTCCTCACGGCTAGCGATCCTGACCGTAAGGCCGACGTGGAAGGTCAAGGCGACGTCGCGGCTCTTAAAGTCTTCTTGAGAGTAGTAGTTGAGCGGGCCGCTAATCGCCCACCAGCGACTGTCGGTGCAGTGAACATCCCAGATGTCGTGCAGCGTCGAGCCGACCCGCTCGACAGCCACCTTCTCTAGGTGAATGACGGGATCATCGGGCATCTGCCAGGCGAAGTAGTTTTGGATGCTCTCACGCTCTTGAGCCGATGCCTTCATCGAACCGCTGCCATGGTGTAGCTCATGCCGAGTAGTCTCTCCCAGAGGATGGCGCTGCCATAGTTAGCCTTGGTGCCCAAAGTTCTGGCGGGCCTGGCGGAGCACAGCTACCAGGTCGTGGAGATCATCAGTGAGTCGGTCGCGGCCATCTGCGCCAAGGCCTGGTGGCAGAGGCTTAATGTAGTCGCGGACGACCATGAGCATCGCACCAGCATGGACTCCCCGTTCCGGTGGGATTCCACCAGCTTGAGTAAACTCGTCGATAACGGCTGCGAGTTGCATCACGGCATCAAGAGCATCCTGCTGTTCGACGGCGCCACGTTCTGGGATGGGCGGCGGAGTCTCGCGATTAGCGTAGGCAGCCATCAGGGCCTGCATCATCCCGTACAGCCGTAGCTCCAGCGGAGCCTCCTGCTCATCTGCCATGTCGCGATCCTAGTAGCGGCCAGCGTCATAGTGGAACAGGGCTCGCTGCATGGTCAGGTGATACCGGCAGTGGCTTGCCCAACAGGCAGCAGGTTCCCTACTTTGCTTGACCATCATCTTCATATGCGTCCGACACCTCACAATGAGGTTTTCTCACCGGGTTGGTAACTGAAGGTGGGTGAGGACGAAGGCAACAGAGGCGA
>NZ_BAABIL010000111.1:0-6538 GCF_039542765.1 Kineococcus glutinatus | reverse complement strand
CGTGCGGTGGGCACCGCGCCGCGCCGGCTGCGGCGCGCCTCCGTGCCCGCTCAGGGCTGCGCGCCGAGGCGACGCGCCGAGCGGGCGCGCTGGCGGGTGGAGCGCATGCGCCGCAGCCGCTTGACGAGGACCGGGTCCTGCGCGAGCGCCTCGGGGGTGTCGATGAGCGCGTTGAGCACCTGGTAGTAGCGCGTCGGGGTGAGGTCGAAGAGCTCCCGCACCGCCTGGTCCTTGGCGCCGGGGTAGGTCCACCACTGGCGCTCGAACTCCAGGATGCGGACGTCGCGCGCGCTCAGCGCCGCGGCCTCCCGCTCGGCGCCGTGCCCGCCGGCCGCCGCGCCCACCGCCGCATCGCCCTCCATGGTGCAACCCCCTCCGGTGCCGCCCCGCCGGTGCCGGGACGCCCGCCGCAGCGGGTGCCCCCACTGTAGGCACCGGCGCCGACAGCTCCCGGCACCGGCGCCTGCCCGCGCGGCGCGCCCCCCGGCACCGGCGCCGGTACGGTCGCCGGGTGCCCTCCCCCGCCCCCGGACCCGACCCCGCCGGGCTCGGGCTCGACGACCTCGACCCCGGCTGGGCCGACGCGCTGCGCGGGGTGCGCCCCGAGCTGGAGCGCCTGTCGGCCGAGCTCGCCGCCGCCTCCGCCGCCGGCCGGCCCTGGCTGCCGCGCGCCGACCGGGTGCTGCGGGCCTTCCGCCGGCCCTTCGAGGAGGTCCGGGTGCTGCTCGTCGGCCAGGACCCCTACCCCACCCCCGGGCACGCCGTGGGCCTGTCCTTCTCCGTGGAGCCGCAGGTGCGCCCGCTGCCGCGCAGCCTGGCCAACGTCTTCCGCGAGCTCGTCGAGGACACCGGCGTGCCCCGGCCGACCACGGGCGACCTGTCCCCGTGGGCGGATCGCGGCGTGCTGCTGCTCAACAGGGCGCTCACCGTCTCCGAGGGCGCCGCGGGCTCGCACCGCCGCCTCGGCTGGGAGGTGGTGACCGACGCCGCGGTGCGGGCGCTGGCCGCGCGGGAGCGACCGCTGGTGGCGGTGCTGTGGGGGCGCGAGGCGCAGTCGCTGCAGCCGCTGCTGGCCGGCGCCGACGTCGTGGCCAGCGCCCACCCCAGCCCGCTGTCGGCCCGGCGCGGCTTCTTCGGCTCGCGCCCCTTCAGCCGGGTCGACGAGCTGCTCGCCGCGCGGGGGGCGCCCGGCGTGGACTGGTCGCTGCCCTGAGCGGTCCCACCGGGACCCCGGCGCGCCCGCCCGACCTCGGTTAGCCTGGCCTCACCCGCCGGACCAGCAGGGCGCCGGCCCCGACGAGGAGCACACCGTGGTCGCCAACCTCCTGATCGGCCTGCGCGAGGGGCTGGAGGCCACGATCGTCGTCTCCATCCTCGTCGCGTTCCTCGTCAAGGCCGACCGGCGCGACCGCCTGCCGGCCCTGTGGGCGGGGGTCGGCGCGGCCGTGGCGATCGCCGTGGCGGTCGGCGCCGGGCTCGCCCTGGCCGCCAAGCAGCTCACCTTCACCGCCCAGGAGCTCCTGGGCGGTGCGCTCTCGATCGTCGCCGTCGGCTTCGTGACGTGGATGGTCTTCTGGATGAAGCGGGCCGCCAGGTCGCTGGCCGCGGAGCTGACCGACCGCATGCGCTCGGCGGTGGAGCTGGGCGGCACGGCCGTGGCCGTCACCGCCCTGCTCGCCGTCGGACGCGAGGGCCTGGAGACGAGCGTCTTCGTCACCGCCGCCGTCCGCGCGACCGGGCGGACCTGGGAGCCGCTGACCGGGGCGCTCCTCGGCCTGGCCCTGGCGGTCCTGATCGGCTGGCTGCTGTACCGGCAGGCCGTCCGCATCGACCTGCGCCGGTTCTTCACCTGGACCGGCGCCGCCCTCGTCGTCGTCGCCGCCGGCGTGCTCGCCTACGGGGTGCACGACCTGCAGGAGGCGCGCGTCCTGCCGGGGCTGGGCTCGCTGGCCTTCGACGTCAGCGAGCAGGTCCCGCCGAGCAGCTGGTACGGCGCGCTGCTCAAGGGGATCTTCAACTTCTCCCCCGCCACCACCTGGCTGGAGGCGATCGCGTGGGCCGCCTACGTCGTGCCGGTCCTCGCGCTCTTCCTGCGCCGCACGGCCCGGCCCGTGACCGCCGCGCCCTCCGCGGGCCCCGCCCGCGTCGACTCCTGACCCCCTCCGAGCCCCCTCCGAGCCCCCTCCGAGCCCCCCTCCGACCGCCCGCACCGCACCCGCCGGCGCGGACCGACCCCTGGAGCCCCCTTGCGCCCCCGCACGCCCCGCCCCGCCACCGCCCTGACCCTGCTCGCCGCCGCGGCGCTGGCCGGCTGCACCGACGCCCCCTCCGCCGACCCGGCCGCCGGGGCGAGCCCGGCCGACGGCACCGTCGCCGTCCGCGCCACCGACGACGCCTGCGAGGTCTCCAGCACCGACCTCGGCAGCGGCATCACCACGTTCGCCATCACCAACGAGGGCAGCGACGTGACCGAGGTGTACGTCTACGCCCCGGGCGACCGGATCGTCACGGAGAAGGAGAACATCGGCCCGGGCACGAGCTACGAGCTGACGGTGGACCTGACCGAGGGCAGCTACCAGGTCGCCTGCAAGCCGGGCATGGTCGGCGACGGCATCCGCCAGGACGTGCGGGTCGCGGGGGCCGCCGAGGCACCCGACCCGGCGGCGGAGGCGGCCGTGGCCGCCTACCGCACCTGGGTGCAGCAGCAGGCCGACGCCTCGGTACCGCTCGTGCAGCAGCTGCGCGACGCGGTGGCCGCCGGTGACGTGGAGGGGGCCAAGGCCCTCTACGCCCCCTCCCGCGTGCCGTGGGAGTCCATCGAGCCGGTCGCGGAGAGCTTCGGCGACCTCGACCCGCGGATGGACGCCCGCGAGGCGGACCTCGCCGCGGGTGAGGCGTTCACGGGCTGGCACCGCCTCGAGAAGGCGCTGTGGACCGGTGAGGACCTCGCGCCGCTGGTGCCGGTGGCCGACCAGCTCGTGCTCGACGTGCAGGAGCTGGCCCAGCGGGTGCCCAACGCCGCGCTGACCCCGACCTCGATCGGCAACGGCGCCAAGGAGCTGCTCGACGAGGTCGCCACCGGCAAGATCACCGGGGAGGAGGAGGCGTTCAGCCACACCGACCTCGTGGACTTCGAGGCCAACGTCGCCGGTGCCGCGCAGGCCCTGGAGGTGCTGCGCCCGATCGTGTCGGAGAACGACCCGGAGCTGGTGACGACGCTCGACGCGGAGTTCGCGGACGTGCGCGCGGCGCTGGAGCCGTACCGGGTGCCGGGCGGGTTCGTGCCCTACGACACGGTGACCGAGGAGCAGCGGCGCGAGCTGGCCCGCGCGGTGGACGGGCTGTCCGAGCCCCTGTCGCGGCTGGGCGCCGCGGCCGCCGGGGAGGCCTGAGCCGTGCCCCGGGTGAGCAGGCGCGGCCTGCTCGCGGCCGTCGGCGCGGGGGCCGCGGGCACGGGGATCGCCGTGGCGGTGGCGGCCGAGCCGCCCGCCCCCACCGCCACCGACGTGGTGCCCTTCGAGGGGGCGCACCAGGCCGGGATCGCCACCGACGTCCAGGCCCACCTGCACTTCGCGGCCTTCGACGTGCTGGCGGACGACGCGGCGGGGCTCGCCGGCCTGCTGCGGGACTGGACGGCGGCGGCGCGCGCGCTCGTCTCCGGCCGGCCCGTCGGCGAGGGCGGGGCCGTGGGCGGGGACCCGCTCGCGCCCCCGGCGGACACCGGGGAGGCCCTCGGCCTGCCCGCGGCGCGCCTCACCCTGACGGTGGGGCTGGGCCCGTCCCTGTTCGACGACCGGTTCGGCCTCGCGGCGCGCCGGCCGGCGGCGCTGGTGGACCTGCCCGCCTTCCCCGGCGACACCCTGGACCCGGCCCGCTGCGGCGGGGACCTCGCCGTGCAGGCCTGCGCGGACGACCCGCAGGTGGCGGTGCACGCGATCCGCACGCTCAGCCGGATCGCCGCGGGCCGGGCCGCGGTGCGCTGGGCGCAGCTGGGCTACGGCCGGGCGGCGACGGTCGACCCGAGCGCCCCCACGCCCCGCAACCTGTTCGGCTTCAAGGACGGCACCGCCAACGTGCCCGGCGCCGACACCGCCGCCCTCGACGAGCACGTGTGGGTCGCCGCCGACGACGCCCTCGCCCCGGGGGAGCGGTGGATGACGGGCGGCACCTACCTGGTGGCCCGGCGGATCGCGATGCACATCGAGACGTGGGACCGCACGTCGCTGGCCGAGCAGGAGCAGGTCGTCGGCCGGACCAAGGGCGAGGGCGCCCCGCTCGGCGGCAGCCGCGAGCACGAGGCCTTCGACCCGGCGACGCTGCCCACCGCCTCGCACGTCCGGCTGGCGCACCCCTCCCGGCACGGCGGGGCCCGGATGCTGCGCCGCGGGTTCAACTACACCGACGGCGCGACGGGGCTGGGCCGGCTGGACGCGGGGCTCTTCTTCCTCGCCTACCAGCGGGACGTGCGGCGGGCCTTCGTCCCGGTGCAGCAGGCGCTCGCGGCGGACGACGCGCTCAACGAGTACGTCCGGCACACCGGCTCGGGCGTGTGGGCGGTGCCGCCCGGGGTGGGGGCCGGCGGCTGGTGGGGCGAGCAGCTGCTGGCGTGAGCACCCCCGGGCCGGGGCGCGCGGCGGGTGCGCGACGATGCGGCCCATGACCTCCCCCACGAGCACCACCTCCGGCGCGGCGCCGGAGCCCTTCGGCAGCACGAGCGGCGGCACCGGCGTGGAGCGCTGGTGGCTGCGCACCCCGTCGGGGGCGCGGGCCGCGGTGCTGTCGCTGGGGGGGACGCTGCAGTCGCTGTCCGTACCGGGCACCGCCGGCGGCACCGGCGTCGAGCTCGTCGTGGGCCTGCCCGACGTGGCCGCCTACGAGGCGGGCGGGGACTTCTTCGGCGCGACCGTCGGGCGCTTCGCCAACCGGATCGCCGGCGGGCGCTTCAGCGTCGACGGCGTGGAGCACCGCGTCCCCACCGGCGGCGCGCAGCACGCGCTGCACGGCGGGGAGTCCGGCTTCGACCGGCGCGTGTGGGAGGCCGAGGAGGTGCCGGGCGCGGCGGCGGTGCGGCTGCGGCTGACCAGCCCGGACGGCGACATGGGCTTCCCCGGGCAGCTGCGCGCCGAGGTGGTGTACACCCTCACCGACGTCGAGGGCGGCGCGCAGCTGCGCATCGACTACCTGGCGACGGCGGACGCCCCCACCCCCGTCAGCCTGACCAACCACGCCTACTTCAACGTCGACGGCGTGGGGTCGGGCACGGTGGAGCAGCAGCGGCTGCGCATCGCCGCCGCGCGCTACCTGCCGGTGGACGCGGGTCTCATCCCGACGGGCGAGCTGGCCCCGGTGGCGGGCACGCCGTTCGACTTCACCGCGCCCCGCCGCATCGGCGAGCGGCTGCGCGAGGGGCACCCGCAGGTCCTCGCCGGGCAGGGCTACGACCACTGCTGGGTCCTGGACGCCACGTTCGGCGCCGAGCCCGCGGAACCGGTCCTGGTCGCGGAGGTCACCGGCGCGGGCGGTCGGGTGCTGCAGGTGCTCACCGACCGGCCGGGCCTGCAGTTCTACTCGGGCAACTTCCTGACGGGCACCACGACGGACGCGGACGGGCACCCGGTGCGGCAGACCGACGCGCTGTGCCTGGAGACGCAGGCGCTGCCGGACGCGGTGAACCAGCCGGCCTTCGGCGACGTCGTGCTGCGCCCGGGGCAGCGCTGGCGCAGCACGACGGTCTACCGGGTGCTGGAGGCGGGGGCGCTCAGCCCCGTCGGACGGTGACGGTGGGCGGGGTGTGCAGCGTCTGGGCGATGACGCAGTAGCGCTCCGCGAGGGAGACGAGCTTGGCCTCGGTGGCCTCGTCGGCGTCGCTGTCGAAGTCGAAGGTGATGGTGACGTCGGTGAGGCCCACCGGGACCGCCCGGTCGACGCCGAGGGTGCCGCGGGCGTCCCAGGTGCCCTCCACGACCACCCGGGCGTCGCGCAGCTGCACGCCCATGGCGGTGGCGACGCTGCGCAGGGTGACCCCGGCGCAGGCGGCGACGGCCTCGCAGAGGATGTCGGCGGAGCAGGCCTCGCTGCCGTCGCCGCCGGTGGCGGGGTGCAGCCCGGCGCGGACGGTGCCGGCGGCGCCGTCCACGGAGGCGCCGATGGTGTCCCCGTCCAGGACCGCGACGGCGCGGGCGGGCACGCGGGCGGTGGCGGGGTCGTCGCGGTACTTGTCCTTGAGGGGCTTCTGCAGGGCTCGCAGCTGGGTGGCGTCCACGGCGTGAGCCTACGTCGGGCGCGCCGCGGCGCCGGCCGCGGCGGGGCTCAGCCCAGCAGGGCGGGGGTGGGCGCGAGCACGCCGAGCCGCCGTCCGCCGCCGAGCACGGGGGCGCTGGTGAGGTCGCCGGCGGCGGCGACGTCGGCGCCGAGGCGGGCCAGGGCCGCCAGGGCCACCATCGTGGTGGCGCGGGAGGCGCCGTCGGCGACCTTGACGGCCACCGCCTGGCCGGTGGCGGCGACGGCGACCAGGACGCCCTCGTAGCCGCCCTTGGCG
>NZ_BAABIL010000110.1:0-8554 GCF_039542765.1 Kineococcus glutinatus | reverse complement strand
CGGCCACCAGCCGCTGCCGTCGCCGGCGCGCTCCAAGCCGATGAACAGCAGCGCGAAACCCGCCCCCGCGAGCAGCCCGTCCCCCAGGCCGCGGCCCGCCGCCTCCGCCGGGCCGGTACCGGCCGAGCGGGACACCAGCCAGATCGCGGGCAGGGCCAGCACGACGCCCACGAGGGCCGCCGCCGGCAGCCGCTCGCCCAGCGCCAGGCCCAGCAGCACGGGCAGGGCGGCGCTGCCCACCGCCGACAGCGGCGCCACGACGTTCATCGCGCCGCGCGCCAGGCCCCGGTAGAGCGCGAGGCTGCCCACCGCCGACCCGACGCCGGCGGCCGCGCCCCACAGCAGGTCCCCGGTCCGCGGGGCGGGGGTGCCCGGGAGGGCGAGCAGCGCGGCGGTGCACGCCACGGCGGCGACCTGCGCGGCGCAGCCGACGAGCGCGAAGTGCAGCCGGCGGGAGAGCACACCGCCGAGGAAGTCGGAGACGCCGTAGGCCAGCGCCGAGGCCAGGGCCAGCAGGACCGCCGTCACCGGGGACCGCCCGAGCGCTCAGGGCACCGCACCACCACGGGTGCATCGTGCCGGAGGTGGCGCCGCCCCCGCGGGGCGGGGCCGTCGGCCGCCCGGTGCGCTGCACCCGGGGACGGACCCCCGTCCGTCCCCGGGTGCGACGCATCTCCCCCCGCACGGGCCCGTCCGCGGCGTGGGCTCCCCCCGGATCCCCGCTGCGGCCCCCCGGGCCCACCCGCACCATCGCCCCCGCCCCCGGGGGCGTTACACACGCCCGGGGAGGCGTCCCGTGCCTCGCCTCCCCGGGGGGACGTTCTGCCCGCGACACGCGGCGCGTCGGGCGCGGAACGTCCCCACCGCTCCCGGGCCGGGCCTCACTCCCCCGCGAGCAGCTGCTCGAAGGAGACGGTGAGCGCGAACGGGTCCGCCGGCGCCGGGGGCGCGTAGGCGCCGACCTGGACGGCGAGCTCGGCGCCGGCGCGGTGCACCCGCTCCGACAGGCCGCCGCGGGCGTCGGCGCCGGCCCAGTCCTCCGGCGCGGCGAACACCCCCGTGGGGACGGCGAGCGCCCCGAGGTAGGCGAACAGCGGCCGCATCGCGTGGTCGAGGACCAGGGAGTGGCGGGCCGAGCCGCCGGTGGCGCCCAGCAGGACGGGCTTGCCGGTGATCGAGCCCGGCTCGACGACGTCGAGGAAGGACTTGAACAGCCCGCTGACCGAGGCGTTGAAGACGGGTGTGACGGCGACGAGCCCGTCGGCGGCGACCACCGCGTCGAGGACCTCCCGCAGCGGGGCCGGGGCGAAGCCGGTGAGGGCGGCGTCGACGACCTCGTGGGCGTGCTCGCGCAGGTCCACGGCGCGGACGGCGGCGGTCTCCCCCCGCTCGCGCAGGGCCCCGGCGGTGGCGTCGGCCAGGCGCTCGGCCAGCAGCCGGGTGGAGGAGGGCCGGCCCAGACCGGCCGACAGGGCGACGATCGTGCGGGTCATCGGGCACCTCCGGCGAGGACCGCGGCGGACTCGTCGGCGCTCCCGGCGCGCCGGGCGGCCAGCCGGGTGGCGTGGGTGGGGGCGTCGGGCACGTGCGCCGGGCGGCCGACGGCGAACTCGCGGCGCAGCACGGGGACGACCTCCTCGCCGAGGATGTCGAGCTGCTCCAGCACGGTCTTCAGCGGCAGGCCGGCGTGGTCCACCAGGAACAGCTGGCGCTGGTAGTCGCCGGCGTACTCGCGGGCGGCGAGGGTGCGCTCGATCACCTGCTGCGGGCTGCCCACGACGAGCGGGGTCTGCGCGGTGAACTCCTCCAGCGAGGGGCCGTGCCCGTAGACGGGCGCGACGTCGAAGTAGGGGCGGAACTCAGCGACGGCGTCCTGGGAGTTCTTGCGGACGAACGCCTGCCCGCCGAGGCCGACGATCGCCTGGTCGGCGGAGCCGTGGCCGTGGTGGGCGAAGCGCTCGCGGTAGAGGCCCACCATCCGGCGGGTGTGCTCGGCGGGCCAGAAGATGTGGTTGGCGAAGAAGCCGTCGCCGTAGTACGCGGCCTGTTCGGCGATCTGCGGGCTGCGGATGGAGCCGTGCCAGACGAAGGGCGGCACGCCGTCGAGCGGGCGCGGGGTGGAGGTGAAGCCCTGCAGCGGGGTGCGGAAGCGCCCCTGCCAGTCGACGACGTCCTCGCGCCACAGCCGGTGCAGCAGGGCGTAGTTCTCCACGGCCAGCTCGATGCCGTTGCGGATGTCCTGGCCGAACCACGGGTAGACGGGACCGGTGTTGCCGCGGCCGAGGGTGAGGTCGACGCGGCCGTCGGCGAGGTGCTGCAGCATCGCGTACTCCTCCGCGATGCGCACCGGGTCGTTGGTGGTGATCAGCGTGGTGGCGGTGGACAGCTGCAGCCGCTCGGTGCGCGCCGCGATCCAGCCGAGCATCGTGGTCGGCGAGGACGGCACGAACGGGCGGTTGTGGTGCTCGCCCACCGCGAAGACGTCGAGGCCGACCTCCTCGGCCTTCAGCGCGATGGTGACCATCGCCTTGATCCGCTCGGCCTCGGTCGGCGTCCGCCCCGTGGTGGGGTCGGTCGTGACGTCCCCGACGGTGAAGATCCCGAACTGCATGACCCGCTCCCTCTGCGTGGACCGCTCTTGTTGAGCATTCAACCACCAGGGCGCGAGGGTATTCCGGGCCCACCCCGGACGGCTCAGCGGGCGGTGGGGCGCGCCGCGCGCCGGCGCGCCGCCACCCGGCGGCCCACCGGGTCGGCGAAACGCGCCAGCACCGGCCCCAGCACCGCCAGCGCGAGCACGTAGGCCGCCGCCAGCGGCGCCAGGCGCTCGTCCACCACCCCGCCGGCCGTCGCCAGCCCCGCGATGACGATGGAGAACTCCCCGCGCGGCACCAGCGCCGCACCGGCGCGGATCCGCCCCGGGATCGCCACACCGGCGCGCTCGGCGGCCATCCAGCCGGTGAGCAGCTTCGTGACGACCCCCACCGCCACCAGCGCCAGCGCCGGCAGCAGCACCGGCGGCAGGCTCGCCGGGTCCGTGGACAGGCCGAAGGAGACGAAGAAGACGGCCGCGAACAGGTCCCGCAGCGGCTCCATGAGCCGGTGCGCCTCCTCGTCCAGGTCGCTGGACAGCGCGATGCCGAGCAGGAAGGCACCCACCGCCGCCGAGACGTGCACGCTCTCGGCCAGGCCCGCCACCAGCAGCGCCAGGCCCAGGATGCGCAGCATCGTGACCTCGTTGCTCTGCCCCGTCACGAACGAGGACACCACCCGCCCGAAGCGCAGCGCCACCACCAGCGCCACCGCCAGGCACGCCAGCGCCACCGCCACCGACCCCGTCGCCTGCCACGCGCCCGAGGCCGCCAGCACCGCCGTCAGCACCGGCAGGTAGACGGCCATCCCCAGGTCCTCCAGCACGAGGATGCCCAGGATGCTCGGGGTCTCCCGGTTGCCGAGGCGGCCCAGGTCGCCCAGCACCTTCGCGATGATCCCCGAGGAGCTGACGGCGGTGATGCCGAACATCGCCAGCGCCCCCACCGGGCCGAAGCCCAGCAGCAGGGCGGCCGCGGCGCCGGGCAGGCCGTTGAGCAGCAGGTCCAGCACGCCCACCGGGGCCTGCCGGCGCAGCGTGGACAGCAGGTCGCCGGCGGAGTACTCCAGCCCCAGCAGCAGCAGGAGCAGGACGACGCCCACCTCGGAGGCGGTGTCCAGGAACGCCTCGGGCGCCTCCAGGGGCAGCACGCCGCCGGCCCCGAACGCGAGCCCGGCCAGCAGGTACAGCGGCACCGGCGAGATGCCGATGCGCCCGGCGAGCCGGCCGACGAGGCCCAGGCCGAAGATGACGGCGCCGAGCTCCAGGAGCAGCGTGGCGGTGTGCACGCCCCGGCTCAGCCGCTCGCGAGGAGCTTCGCCGTCTCCCGGACACCGTCCTCGGTGCCCACGACGACCACCTTGTCGCCGGCGTGGAAGCGGTGGGAGGGCGTGGGGGACGGCATGACGTCACCCTTGCGCACGACCGCCACCACCGAGGCACCGGTCCGGCTGCGGATCTGCGCGTCGGCCAGCGTGCGCCCGTCGTAGGGGGAGCCGGCCTCGACGTAGATGCCCTCCGTGGCCAGGCCCTCGATCTGCTCGCGCAGCCGCGCCAGCCGCTCGATGACCCGGGGGGCGCCCAGCAGCTCCGCCAGCGCCTCCGCCTCGCCCGGCTCCAGGTCCACGACGAGCTGGCAGGCGTCGGGGTCGTCGACGCTGTAGACCACGAGCTCGCGGTCGCCGTTGCGCGTCGAGATCACCCCGATGCGACGACCCCGCTCGGTGACGAAGTCGTGGCGCAGCCCGACGCCAGGGAGCTTGGTCTCCTCGATGTCCACGCGTGCAAGTGTGCGCCCCGCAGCACCGGCCGCAGGACGCGGGACACCCGCGCGGGTGCCCGCCGGATGTGTGCTGCGTCACAGCGGCATGACGAGATCGGCATCGTGGGTCAAGATGTGCCCACCCACGAGGTCCGACCACAGGTCGCCCGCGGGTCGGGGTCGCAGGTGATCCCCCGGGTCCGTCGCCAGACGCCCAGGGCCACCGGGTCCCCGTGCTGACAACTGCACACGCACCCGGCAGCGCCGGGTTCCACTTCACGACGGATCGTCCGGCACGTACCTGCCGGTGAAGGGACACCACGATGGCTACGGTCACGTTCGACAAGGCGACGCGCCTCTACCCCGGCGGCGAGAAGCCCGCGGTCGACGCCCTGGACCTGCACGTCGAGGACGGCGAGTTCCTCGTCCTCGTCGGCCCCTCCGGCTGCGGCAAGTCGACCTCCCTGCGCATGCTCGCCGGCCTCGAGGACGTCAACGCCGGTCGCATCCTCATCGGCGACCGCGACGTCACCACGGTGCCGCCGAAGGACCGGGACATCGCGATGGTGTTCCAGAACTACGCGCTCTACCCGCACATGACCGTCGCCGACAACATGGGCTTCGCCCTGAAGATCGCCGGCACCCCGAAGGACGAGATCAAGCGCCGCGTGCAGGAGGCGGCGAAGATCCTCGACCTCGAGCAGTACCTCACCCGCAAGCCCAAGGCCCTCTCCGGCGGCCAGCGCCAGCGCGTCGCCATGGGCCGCGCCATCGTGCGCCAGCCGCAGGTCTTCCTCATGGACGAGCCGCTGTCCAACCTCGACGCCAAGCTGCGCGTGCAGACCCGCACCCAGATCGCCTCGCTGCAGCGCCGCCTGGGCGTCACCACGGTCTACGTCACCCACGACCAGACCGAGGCCATGACGATGGGCGACCGCGTCGCGGTGCTCAAGGACGGCATCCTGCAGCAGGTCGACACCCCGCGGCGGATGTACGACCACCCGAACAACGTCTTCGTCGCCGGCTTCATCGGCTCCCCCGCGATGAACCTGCTCACCCTGCCCGTCACCGACGGCGGCGTGCAGCTCGGCGACGCCCTGCACCCGGTCGAGCGCTCCGTGCTCGGCGGCGCCGGCAACCAGGTCACCCTCGGCGTGCGCCCGGAGGACCTGGAGCTGTCCGCCCACGGCCTCGCCGTGACGGTCGAGGTCGTCGAGGAGCTCGGCGCCGACGCCTACATCTACGGCTCGCTGCGCCAGGGCGCCGACGACATGCCGATCATCGCGCGCGTCGACGGCCGCCGCCCCCCGCAGAAGGGCGAGACGGTGCACTTCGCCGCCAAGACCGGCCACGTCCACCTGTTCGACGTGACCTCCGGCCAGCGCCTCGGGGCCTGAGCACCACCAGCACACCCGCAGCACGACGGGGGGTCGCAGCCGGCAGCAGCCGGCAGCGGCCCCCCGCCGCGTGCGCCCGCACCGGACGGCCGCCCCGGCGGCCGGGCGACAGGAGACAATGACCCCGTGAGCCTCCCGACGGCGACGTCCCTGCAGATCACGGCCGCGCGCCCCTACCCGGAGCTGCTGGACCTCCCGTGGGAGGTGCCGCTGGAGGAGTGGCCCGAGGAGCACCTCGCCGCCCTGCCGCGCGGCATCAGCCGCCACGTCGTGCGCTTCGTCAAGCTGGGCAGCCGGGTGCTGGCCGTGAAGGAGACCAACGCGGAGATCGCGCACCGCGAGTACCGGATGCTGCGGCTGCTCAACCGCCTGGAGGTGCCCTCCGTCGCCCCGGTCGCCGTCATCACCGGCCGCACCGCCCGCGACGGCGAGCCGCTGAACTCGGTGCTCATCACCCGGCACCTGCAGTTCTCGCTGCCCTACCGCGCCCTCTACAGCCAGACGCTGCGGCCGGACACCGCCAAGCGCGCCGTCGACGCGCTGGCCGTGCTGCTGGTGCGCCTGCACCTGACGGGCTTCTACTGGGGCGACGTGTCGCTGTCGAACACGCTCTTCCGCCGCGACGCGGGGGCCTTCGCCGCCTACCTGGTGGACGCCGAGACCGGCGAGCTCTACGACGAGCTGTCCACCGGGCAGCGCGAGTACGACCTCGACGTGGCGCGCACCAACATCGCCGGCGAGCTCATGGACGTCGTGGCCAGCGGCGCCCTGGACGCCGACATGGACGTGGTCCTGTCCATCTCCGACCGGATCATCTCCCGCTACCGCACCCTGTGGTCGGAGCTGACCCAGGAGGAGTCCTTCGAGCGCGGGGACCGCTGGCGGGTCGAGGCCCGCATCCGCCGCCTCAACGACCTCGGCTTCGACGTCGGGGAGCTGGCCATCACCACCGACATCGACGGCACGACGGTGCGCATCGAGCCGAAGGTCGTGGACGCCGGGCACCACTCGCGCCGGTTGCTGCGCCTGACGGGGCTCGACGCGGAGGAGAACCAGGCGCGCCGGCTGCTCAACGACCTGGACTCCTACCGGGCGGCCACCGACCGGCAGGGCGACGACGAGGAGATCGTGGCCCACGACTGGCTGGCGGAGCACTTCGAGCCGGTGCAGCGCCAGGTGCCGCGGGAGCTGCGCGGCAAGCTTGAGCCGGCGGAGGTCTTCCACGAGGTGCTGGAGCACCGCTGGTACCTGTCGGAGCGGGCCGGGCGCGACGTGGGCCTGGAGGAGGCGGCGGAGTCGTACGTGCGCAACGTGCTGCCCTCCAAGCCCGACGAGGTCGCGGTGCTGGGGGTGGACACCCAGGCGATCCGGGTGGTCGCGGGCGACTGAGGCGGGGCGGGCGGTTCAGCCGGCGGCGGTCACCGGCCGGGTGGACGCCTCGCGCGCCAGGGCGGTCGCCGCGTAGCGCTCGTCGGGGTCGAGGACGGCCAGCAGCCGGGTGACCACGGCGTCGAGCTGTGCGATCTGCGCGGGCTCCAGCGGGTCGATCAGCAGCTCCCGCACCCGCTGCACGTGGCCGGGGGCGGTGGCGACGACCTTGTCCCAGCCGGCGTCGGTGAGGACGGCGACCTGCCCGCGCCCGTCCTCCGGGCAGCGCTCGCGGCGCACCCAGCCGTGCTGCTCCAGCCGGGCGACGACGTGGGAGACGCGGGAGGGGCTGGCGTTGGAGCGGGCGGCGAGCTCGCTCATCCGCATGGCGCGGCCGGGGTGCTCGGAGAGCATGGCGAGCATGAGGTAGCCGGCCATGGTGAGGTCGGCGTCGCGCTGCAGCTGGGCGTCGAGCGCGGCGGGCAGCAGCTCGATGAGGGCCGCCACGCGCAGCCAGGCGCACCGCTCCTCGGCGGTCAGCCAGCGGGGTTCGTCCACGGCACGGAGCCTACCGTCTGTTCAAACCTTCAACAACGAGGTCGTGCCGGCGCGCCTCAGCGCTGCCGCGCCACCTCGTACAGCGCGACCCCCGCCGCCACCCCGGCGTTCAGCGACTCCACCGCCGCGGCCATCGGGATGCTCACCACCTGGTCGCACGTCTCCCGCACGAGCCGGGACAGCCCCGCCCCCTCCGAGCCCACCACCAGCACCAGCGGGGAGCCGGCCAGCTCCAGCTGCGGCAGCAGCACGTCGCCCCCGGCGTCCAGGCCGACGACGAACAACCCCTGCCGCTTGTACTCCTCCAGCGTGCGGGTCAGGTTCGTCGCGCGCGCCACCGGGATGCGCGCCGCCGCACCCGCCGACGTCTTCCACGCCGAGGCCGTCATCCCCGCCGCCCGGCGCTCCGGCACCACGACGCCGTGCCCGCCGAACGCCGCCACCGACCGCACGACGGCCCCCAGGTTGCGCGGGTCGGTCACCCCGTCCAGGGCCACCAGCAGCGCCGGCCCGCCCTCCCCGGCCGCCCGCTCCAGCAGGTCCTCCGGGTGGGCGTAGGCGTACGGCGGCACGCTGGCCGCCAGCCCCTGGTGCACCGCACCACCGGTGAGGCGGTCCAGGTCGGCGCGGGAGGCCTCCAGCAGCGGGATGCCGAGGTCACCGGCGGCGCCCAGCACCTCCTTGACGCGGTCGTCGGCGTCGATGCGGCTGGCCACGTACACCCCGGTGAAGGGCACGCGGGCGCGCAGCGCCTCCACGACGGAGTTGCGCCCGGCGATCCACTCCGTCTCCCCCGTGCGCTTGGCGGCACCGCCGCGCCCGCCGCCACCGCCGGCCCCGGGCCGCCCGCGCGCACCCTGGCGGCGCTGCGCCGCAGCC
>NZ_BAABIL010000109.1:0-22205 GCF_039542765.1 Kineococcus glutinatus | reverse complement strand
AGCGCCCGCAGCGAGGCGTCCTGGGCGAGCTCCAGCGCCGGCGCGTACTCCTGCAGCGCCGCGGCGGTGGCGGCGTAGCGTTCGCGCGCCTGCCCGAGGCGGTCGGACAGCTCGGCGGCGGTGCTGTCGAACTCCTGCGCCGAGTGCCCCCGCCAGTCGGCGCCGCTCATCCGCCGCAGCGCGGCGGCCTGCTGCTCGACGAGCAGCGCCACCTGGCGCAGGTCGGCCGCGGTCCGGCGCACCTCGTACGGGTCACCGGGGACCGGGTCGGCGGCGGCGAGCGGGTGCCAGTCGACCGGCCGGCCCATCAGCGGGACCCCCCGTCGGTGGACGGGGCGTTCTGCAGGGCCTCCGCCAGCTGTTCCTCGGTGCCCTCCACGGCGTCGGCGACCTGGCGGCACCAGGCGGCGAAGGTCTCGACGTCCTCCGCCAGCCGGGTGCGGTTGTGGCGGGAGTCCGCGGTGAAGCGGCGCAGGCGCTCGCCCAGACCGTCGTGCCCGGTGGCCCCGCTGCGGTCGCCGGTCCCGGTGATGTCCGTCCCCAGGGCGGTGGCGACGTGGTGGAGCTGCTCCGCCGTCGTCCGCACCTGCGCCGTGTCCATCCTCAGGTCTGCCATGGTCCCCGCTTCCGCGCCGCGGCCGATCCGCGGCACCGACGACGATAAGCAGCCGGCGCAGCCCCCCGGGCGCCGTCCACGGGAACGGCGCCCGCGACCAGTCGAACGGAGCAACCCGCCGCCACCACCGGCCACCGGTGGACAACCGCCCGGGGCCTTCGTAGCGTCGCCGCCGTGCAGCAGCGAAACCTCGGCAACCGCACCGTCTCGGCGATCGGCCTGGGCGCGATGCCCATGTCCATCGAGGGGCGGCCCGACGAGGACCGGTCGATCGCCACCGTCCACGCCGCCCTGGAGGCGGGCGTCACCCTCATCGACACCGCCGACGCCTACCACCTGCACGCCGGTGAGGTCGGCCACAACGAGGAGCTCGTCGCCCGGGCCCTGCGCAGCTGGGGAGGTGACGCCTCGCAGGTGCTCGTCGCCACCAAGGGCGGTCACCTGCGCCCCGGCGACGGGTCCTGGACGAAGGACGGGCGCCCCGAGCACCTGAAGCAGGCCGCGAAGGCCTCCGCGAAGCGGCTCGGGGTGGAGGCCATCGGCCTCTACCAGTTCCACCGCCCCGACCCCGAGGTCCCCTACGCGGAGTCGGTGGGCGCGTTGCGCGACCTGCTCGACGAGGGCGTCATCCAGCTGGCGGGCATCTCCAACGCCGACGTCGCCCAGATCGACGAGGCCGACGAGGTCCTCGGCGGCCGGCTCGTCTCGGTGCAGAACCAGTTCTCCCCGGCGTTCCGCTCCAGCCTGGGCGAGCTGGAGCACTGCGCGCGCCGCGGGATCGCCTTCCTGCCGTGGAGCCCGCTGGGCGGCATCGCCAACGCCGCCGAGCTCGGCAGCCGGCACGGCGCGTTCCAGCGGGTGGCCGACGCCCACGGCGTCAGCGTGCAGCAGGTCGCCCTCGCCTGGGAGCTGGCGCTGGCGCCCGTCGTCATCCCCATCCCCGGGGCCTCGCGCCCGCAGAGCACCACCGACTCCGCGCGCGCCGCCGAGCTGGAGCTCGGCGCGGACGAGGTCGCCGAGCTGTCCCGGGCCTGAGCGCACCACCCCGGTGCCCCGCCGCGGCGGGGCACCGGGGTGCTGCGGTGGCGGGTTGCGCTCAGGGGCGCAGCAGCGGCACGACGTCGGCGGTGAACTGCGCCAGGAAGCGGGCCTGGTCGTGGCCGGGCGCGTGGAACACCAGGTGGGTGAAACCCGCGTCGACGTACCCCTGCACGGCGCTCGCGACGTCGGCGGGGTCGGAGGCGACGATCCAGCGCCTGGCGACCTGCTCGATGGGCAGCTCATCGGCCAGCCGCGCCATCTCGACCGGGTCGTGCACACCCGCCTTCTGCTCCGGCGTCAGCGACAGCGGCGCCCAGAACCTGGTGTTCTCCAGGGCCCGGGCGGGGTCCTCGTCGAAGGACACCTTGATCTCGATGGTGCGGTCGATGGCCGACGCCTCGCGGCCCGAGGCGGCCAGGCCCTCCTGGAGCGCCGGCAGCAGCGTCTCGCGGTAGAGGTCCATGCCCTTGCCGGAGGTGCAGATGTAACCGTCCCCGGCGCGGCCGGCGTACTTGGTGACCCCCGGGCCGCCGCCGGCGACGTAGATCGGCACCGGCTGTGCGGGGCGGTCGTACACGGTCGCGTCGTGCAGGCGGTAGTACTCGCCCTCGACGGTGACCCGCTCCTCGGTCCACAGCTGCCGGATGAGCCGCACCGCCTCCCGCAGCCGGGCGAAGCGCTCCCGGGCCTCGGGGAAGTCCACACCCACCGCGGTCTCGTTGAGCGCCTCACCGGTGCCGATGCCGAGGACCACCCGGCCCGGGGCCAGACAGCCCAGGGTGGCGAAGGCCTGCGCGATGACGGCGGGGTTGTAGCGCAGCGTGGGGGTCAGCACGCTCGTGCCCAGCTGCACCCGGGACGTCCGCGCCGCCACCCACGGCAGCCACGTCAGCGCCGCCGGGGCGTGCCCGTCCACGTGCCGCCAGGGCTGGAAGTGGTCGGAGATCCAGACCGAGTCCAGGCCGCACTCCTCCGCCTGCACGGCGAAGTCGGCCAGCTCCACCGGGTCGAACTGCTCCGCCGAAGCCTTGTACCCCAGCCTCAGGGGCTGCCCGTGCGTGTCCACCGTCGCCGTCACCGCACCGTCCCGCCTCTCGCCGTCCTGCTCGTCGTCCGCCCGGCGCGCCGACTCCCGGTGCCGAGCCTACGGTCCCGCCGGGCGGCCGGCCGCTGATCGGGGGCGTGCGGCCGCGGGCGTCGGGATACTGCGTCGGTGACCGGTTCCGCGCCGCCCGGACTGCTCCGACCCCGTGCCCTGCGGCCCGGGGACCTCGTCGTCATCGCCTCGCTGTCCGGTCCGCTGCTGGCCGCCTACGAGCCGGACCTGGAGCAGGCGGTGGTCGTGCTGGAGCGGATGGGGTTCCGCGTGCGCCGGGCACCGCTGCTCGACGCGGGGCGGCGCCGCTGGTGGAGCGCGGCGACGCCGGCGGAGATCGCCGCGGAGCTCAACGCCCTGCTGCGCGATCCCGAGGTGCGCGCGATCGTCGCGCACGACGGTGGTCAGACGGTGCTCGGCTACCTCGACCTGATCGACGTCGAGGCGGTCGCCGCCGATCCCAAGCCGATCCTCGGCTACAGCGACATCTCGCTGCTGCACCTGGTGCTCCACGCGCGCACCGGTCTGGTGGGGTTCCACGCCGACCTGGCCACGCCCGGTCTCGGTGCGGCGTGGCAGCGTGCGCCCGCGGAACGGCGGGCGGAGCTGGAGAGGCTCTACTCCGCGCTGCTGACCGGTACCGAGTCGATCGGGCCGCTGCCGACCAGCGCGTCGTGGGAGTGCTGGCGCCCGGGTCGCGCCGAGGGCCCTCTGATCGGCGGCGTGATCAACCGCATCGCGCTGGTGCAGGCGACGCGCTGGGCGCTGCCGCTGGAGCGGTTCGACGGCGCGGTGCTGTTCTGGGAGGAGACGGGCGGCCTGGCGTCGTACGTGTGGAGCTACCTGCACGTGCTGCGGCACGCCGGGATCCTCGACCGCATCTCCGGCATGGTCGTGGGCGTCCCGCACGCCATCGACGGGCTCGACCGGCCCGACGCGTCCCCGACCCTGCCCGAGATCGTCCTCGACGTCCTCGGCGACCGCGACATCCCCGTCCTGGGTGGGGTCGAGTTCGGGCACTCCGGAGCGAACCTGCCGATGCCGGTCGGCGTCCGCGTCGGCCTCGACGCGCACGAGCGGACGTTGTCGCTGCTCGAACCGGCGGCACGCGTGCACGGCCGCGGGCCCGTCGGGTGCGTTCACGACGGGCCCGCGACGTGATCAGAAGGCCCAGTCCTCGTCCTCGGTGGCCACGGCCTTGCCGATGATGTAGCTGGAGCCGGAGCCGGAGAAGAAGTCGTGGTTCTCGTCGGCGTTGGGGGACAGGGCGGACAGGATGGCGGGGTCCACCCTGGCGCTGTCGGCGGGGAACATGCCCTCGTAACCGAGGTTCATGAGCGCCTTGTTCGCGTTGTAGTGCAGGAAGGTCCGCACGGAGTCGGTCAGCCCGACGCCGTCGTACAGGTCCGCGGTGTAGGTGCACTCGTTGTCGTACAGCTCGAACAGCAGGTCGAACGTGTAGTCCTTGAGCTCGTTCCGCTTGGCCTGGTCCACCAGCTCCAGGCCGCGCTGGTACTTGTACCCGATGTAGTACCCGTGCACGGCCTCGTCGCGGATGATGAGCCGGATGAGGTCGGCGGTGTTCGTCAGCTGCGCCCTGCTGGAGAAGTGCATCGGCAGGAAGAACCCGGAGTAGAAGAGGAAGGACTCCAGCAGCGTGGAGGCCACCTTCCGCTTCAGCGGGTCGTCACCGTGGTAGTACTCCAGCACGATGGACGCCTTGCGCTGCAGCGCGTCGTTCTGCTCCGACCACGTGAACGCCTCGTCGATCTCGCGGGTCGAGGCGAGGGTGGAGAAGATCGAGGAGTAGCTGCGGGCGTGCACCGACTCCATGAACGCGATGTTCGTGTAGACGGCCTCCTCGTGCGGGGTGAGGGAGTCCGGGATGAGCGAGACCGCCCCGACCGTGCCCTGGATGGTGTCCAGCAGCGTCAGGCCGGTGAACACCCGCATCGTCAGCTGCCGCTCGGCGTCCGACAGCCGCGCCCACGACTGCACGTCGTTGGACAGCGGCACCTTCTCCGGCAGCCAGAAGTTGGCGGTGAGACGGTTCCAGACCTCGAGGTCCTTGTCGTCCTGCACGCGGTTCCAGTTGATCGCGTTCACGCGATCGATGAGCTTGAGCTTCTCCACCGTCTCGTCCTTCGTCGTCCCTCGTCGTCTCGCCCGCCGGTCAGAGCATGCAGCTGACGCAGCCCTCGACCTCGGTGCCCTCCAGCGCCATCTGGCGGATGCGCACGTAGTAGATCGTCTTGATCCCCTTGCGCCACGCGTAGATCTGCGCGCGGTTGACGTCCCGGGTGGTGGCGGTGTCCTTGAAGAACAGCGTCAGCGACAGGCCCTGGTCGACGTGCTGGGTGGCCGCCGCGTACGTGTCGATGATCTTCTCGGGACCGATCTCGTACGCGTCCTCGTAGTACTCCAGGTTGTCGTTCGTCATGAACGGCGCCGGGTAGTAGACGCGGCCGAGCTTGCCCTCCTTGCGGATCTCGATCTTGGAGGCGATCGGGTGGATCGAGGAGGTGGAGTTGTTGATGTAGCTGATGGAGCCGGTGGGCGGCACGGCCTGCAGGTTCTGGTTGAAGATGCCGTGCTGCACGACGGACGCCTTCAGGGCCCGCCAGTCGTCCTGCGTGGGGACGGCGATGCCGGCCCGGGCGAACAGCTCGGCGACGCGCTCGGTGGCCGGGGCCCACTCCCGCTCGGTGTACTTGTCGAAGAAGCTGCCGTCGGCGTACGCGGAGCGCTCGAAGCCCTCGAACGTGGTGCCGGTCTCGATGGCGATCTCGTTGGAGGCGCGCAGCGCGTGGAAGAGCACGGCGCAGAAGTAGACGTTGGTGAAGTCGACGCCCTCGGGGCTGCCGTAGCGGATCCGCTCGCGGGCCAGGTAGCCGTGCAGGTTCATCTGCCCCAGGCCGATCGCGTGCGAGCGGGAGTTGCCGTGGGCGATGGAGGGCACGGAGCGGATGTCGCTGGCCACCGACACGGCGGTCAGCGCGCGCACCGCGGTGCCGACCGTGGCGCCGAGGTCGCCGCCGTCCATCGCCAGGGCGATGTTCAGCGAGCCGAGGTTGCAGGAGATGTCCTTGCCGACGACCTCGTACCCGAGGTCCTCGCCCAGGCGGCTGGGGGTGTTGACCTGCAGGATCTCCGAGCACAGGTTCGACATGTTGATGCGGCCGTCGACCGGGTTGGCCCGGTTCACGGTGTCCTCGAACACGACGTACGGGTAGCCCGACTCGAACTGCAGCTCCGCGAGGGTCTGGAAGAAGTCGCGGGCGTTGATCTGCGTCGTGCGGATCCGCGGGTCGGCGACCATCTCGTGGTACTTCTCCGACACCGGCAGGTCCCCGAAGGGCACCCCGTACACGCGCTCCACGTCGTACGGGGAGAACAGGTGCATCGGCTCGTTGTTCTTGGCGAGCTCGAAGGTGATGTCGGGCACGACCACGCCGAGGCTGAGGGTCTTGATGCGGATCTTCTCGTCGGCGTTCTCGCGCTTGGTGTCCAGGAAGCGCATGATGTCGGGGTGGTGCGCCGACAGGTACACCGCGCCGGCGCCCTGGCGCGCGCCGAGCTGGTTGGCGTAGGAGAAGGAGTCCTCCAGGAGCTTCATCACGGGGATGACGCCGGAGGACTGGTTCTCGATGCGCTTGATGGGGGCGCCGTACTCGCGGATGTTGCTCAGCAGCAGCGCCACCCCGCCGCCGCGCTTGGACAGCTGCAGCGCGGAGTTGATGCTGCGCCCGATGGACTCCATGTTGTCCTCGATGCGCAGCAGGAAGCAGGAGACCAGCTCCCCGCGCGAGGCCTTGCCGGCGTTGAGGAAGGTCGGGGTCGCCGGCTGGAAGCGGCCGGTGATGATCTCGTCGACGATCGCGGTGGCCAGGGCCTCGTCGCCGGCCGCGAGGGTGAGGGCGGTCATCACGGCGCGGTCCTCGAAGCCCTCGAGGTACTGCTTGCCGTCGAAGCTCTTCAGCGCGTAGCTGGTGAAGAACTTGAAGGCGCCCAGGAAGGTGGCGAAGCGGAACCGCGCGGCGTGGGCGCGGTCGGTGAGCTCGCGCACGAAGGCCCGCGGGTAGCGGTCGAGCACCTCGGCCTCGTAGTACCCCTCGCCGACGAGGTGGTCCAGGCGGGCCTCGAAGGTCTCGAAGCGGGGGGTGTTGGGGATGATGTGCTGCAGGAAGTACTGGCGCGCCGCCTCGCGGTCCGCGTCGAACTGGATGCGCCCGTGCTCGTCCCACAGGTTGAGCATCGCGTTGAGCGAGTGGAAGCCCTGCGCGGCCGGCTGCGGGGTCGGGCCGGGGATCCCGGGGGCGTCGGAGGTGAGGGTCACAGCGTGTCCAATCGGTCGCGGACGCGACACACGTCCTCGGGGGTCCCGAAGATCTCGAAGCGGTGCAGGAGGGGCACGCGGCACTTGCCGGCGACGACGTCGCCGGCCACGGCGTAGTGGGCCCCGAAGTTGGTGTTGCCGGCCCCGACCACGCCCCGCAGGAGCGCGCGGTTGGCCGGGTCGTTCAGGAAGCGGATCACCTGCTTGGGCACCGCGCCCCTGCCGTCACCACCGCCGTAGGTGGGGACGAGGAGGAGGTAGGGCGCGCCGACGACCAGGTGCTCCTCCCGGGGGTGGAGCGGGATGCGGTGCACCCGGGCCGCGGGGACGTCCAGCTTGCCGACGAAGCGGTGGGTGTTGCCCGAGACGCTCGAGAAGTAGACGACGTCGAGCGGCACGGTGGGCTCTCAGGCGGGGACGGCGGCGAAGCGGTCCGCGAGGGCGTCGATGCGCTCCGGGCGGAAGCCGGACCAGTGCTCGTCGCCGCTGATCACGACGGGGGCCTGGACGTAGCCCAGAGCACGCACCGTGGCCAGGGCCTGCGCGTCGGTGGTGACGTCGACGACCTCGTAGGACAGGCCCTTGCGGTCGAGCGCGCGGTAGGTGGCCTTGCACTGCACGCAGGACGGCGTGCTGTAGACGGTGATGCTCATCGGGTGGTCCTTCCCTCGGGTGCGAGCCCGGCGTGCTGGAGTGCTCAGACACTACCCCTGGTGGGGCCCCTCGCAAACCACCACTAGATGGTGTGTCACATCCGTGTAGTTTCCACAGGCTGTGGACGAGGTGGACGGAGGTGCCCCGCAGGTCCGTGACCTGCGCCGTTGCGCGGGCGGGGGTGTGGGGGGCGCTGTGGAGGCCGCCGCGGGGCCGCGAGCGGGCCGTCGGCGTGTCGCGCCCGGCGTGGCGCGCCGTGGCCGGTGCGGGCCCCCGGGGGGAGCGGTCGGGGCGGTCGTCAGCGGGTCCCGCGCCGGGTGGGTGGGGCCTCCGACGGAGGGCACCAGCCGGCGGCCCGGTGGGCGGCCCGCAGCGCCAGGGGCGGGGGTGTCGCCGACACCGCCGCGTCGCGGGCGGCGGTGAGCACCGGGTGGGTCCACCGCGCGAGGTGGCCGACGTGGCGGGACCGGCGGGTCATCGCGGTGACCCGCGGGGTGCGCGCGCGGTCGTAGCGCGCCAGGGCTGCCTCGACGGACAGCTCGGCGCCGAGGGCGTGAGCGAGCACCACGGCGTCCTCCAGCGCCAGGCAGGCGCCCTGGCCCAGGTTGGGTTCCATCGCGTGGCCGGCGTCGCCCACGAGCACGACGCGGCCCCGGTGCAGGCCCGTGGCCGCCGGGGGCAGGTCGTGCACGTCGTGCCGCAGGACGGTGCCCGGCTCGATCGCGGCGAGCAGCGCCGGGATCGGGGCGTGCCAGCTCCCGAAGCGCCGTCGCAGCTCCGCGAGCTCGTCGCAGGCCCGGGCACCCTCCGCCGCGTTCGCGGTCGCGTAGACGTAGGTGCCGGCGTCGCCGAGGGGGACGACGCCGAAGCGCTGCCCCGCGCCCCAGGTCTCGCAGGCCCCCTCCGCGGCGCCTGCTCCCCGCGCCACGCCGCCGCCCGGCACCAGCGCCCGCCAGGCGGTGTAGCCGCGGTAGCCCGCCGGCGCGCGGTCGGGCCACAGCGACCGGCGCACGAGCGAGCCGATCCCGTCGGCGCCGACCACCAGGTCCGCCCGCACGCCCGCCGGGTCCGCGACCTCGCACCCGAGGTGGAGCACGTCGTGGCCGAGCGCGGCGGCCAGCACCTCGACGAGGTCGGCGCGGGCGACGGCGAGCACCGGCTGCCCGCAGCGGCGCGCCAGCTCGTCCGCGTCCAGGTGCGAGAGCCACCGCCCTCCCGGTCGCCGCACCCCGGAGCGGTGCAGGACGTGGGCGCGCTCGCGGACCGCGCCGGCGACGCCCAGCACCTGCAGGCACCGGACGGCGTTGGGCCACAGCACCAGGCCGGCGCCGCCACCGAGATCCGCAGCGCGTTCCGCGACGCGGACGTGCCAGCCGGCGCGCCGCAGGGCCAGCCCCGCCGCCAGACCGCCGACCCCGGCGCCGATCACGACCGCGGACCGCTCTCCCGTGGTGTCCACGAGGTCACTCTACAGATGTAGAGGACGGGGTGGTGACCGCTCCGTCCGTACAGTGCGTCCGTGACGCAGGAGCGCAGACGGCTCATCGCCCGCACGGCGCTGCACGTCCTGGCGACCGACGGCGCGCGCGGCCTGACCCACCGGGCGGTCGACGCCCGGGCCGACCTGCCCGCCGGCTCCACCTCGTACTACTTCCGCTCCCGGACCGCGCTGCTGGGCGCCTGCGTCGACGACCTCGCGGCGCGCGACCACGCGGACCTGGACCGGATGGCCCCCCTGCTCGCCGCCACCGACGCCGACACCCTCGCCGAGGTCCTCGCCGACGTCCTGCACCGCTGGCTCGGCGCCGACCGGGAGCGCCACGTCGCCCGCTACGAGCTGTCGATGGAGGCGCGGCGCCGCCCCGAGCTGGCCGAGGCCCTCCATCGCGGCGGGACGGCGATCAGGGCTCGGGTGGCGGACGTGCTGGCCGGCCTGGGGGCGCCCGACCCGGTCGAACGGGCGCACTGGCTGGTGGCCTGCCTGGACGGCATCCTGTTCGACCGCCTCGTCGGGGCCAACGCCGGCGTTCCCGCCGACCGGGCGCACCTGGCCGTCGTGACGCGCCGGCTCACCGACCTCGCGCTGACGCCCTGATCCGGGGCCGGCTAGAGGCGGCTGAGGTCGATCGTCTTGGCGTACATCTGCTCCACACCGTAGTAGCCGCTGTTGTAGAAGAGTCGTGACTCTCCCTCGAGGGCGAGGACGTGCTGGCGCCACAGGTTGAACTCCTCGCCGGCGGCCCGGGCGTCCTGCGGGATGTCGGCGACCCACTCGAGGGGCTCGTCGGCGAACCGCCACCCCGAGACCGGCCACTCGTCGTCGGTCCACACCAGCCCACCGAGGCACGGAGCCGGCTCCTCGCTGGTGAGGTGTCCGTCCCGGTCGGGCGGGGTCGGGGAGGCGTTGATGACGCCCACCCAGCGGTGCTCCTTGCCGGGCAGGAGCTGGAGCCCGCCGAGGTAACCGGACGCCCAGTGGCCCGGCGTGCGGGACGGCTCGAGGGCGATGCCGCCCTTGACCGCCGGTTCGCCGGGCCGCTGCGTCGCGAACCCGATCGCGCTCCCGAACGGGGTGTGCGCCCAGGGGCGAGGCGTCAGGGGACACCCCATGTAGTAGTAGAGCCACTCCTGGCGCTCCTCGAACCAGTAGCCGCTGACGACGTCGACGTGGTTGTCGTCGAACGCGCCCGGTTCACCGACCGGGATGAGGTCGCCCTCCTCGAACGTCCACGGGCCGGCCAGGCTCGTGGACCACGCGCGGTGGGCGCGCTTGCGCGCGCTGTTCGCGTCGTGCACCACGCTGACGAGCCAGTACCGCCCGTCGACGTGTGCGGCCCGGTTGGGGCGCGCGGCGTCCATCACCACGAAGGGCTTGTGGGTGCCGCCTCCGGGAGGCAGGACCTCGGGGTTGGTGAACACCAGGGGTTCGGGATCGGTCCACGTCCCCGGGGCGCCGGTCGGGTCGGGGGAGTGGGACTGACCGTGGCCCGGGGGAGCGTAGAAGAGGATCATCCGCCAGCCCCCGATCTCGGGGTCCCACACGATGCAGGGGTCGCCGACGACGACGGATCCATCGCCCGTCGCGGTGCGCGCGAGGACGAGACCGCTGCGGGTCCAGGGGGCGAGCTGGGTCGAGGAACTCACGGGAGCCTTCCTTGTCATCATCGTGTGCGTGTGGTCTGCGGGGCAGCTAGCCGCGCACGGCACCGGCGGTGGTGCCGCTCATCAAGGTGCTCTGGAACACCAGGAACAGCAGGAGCAGGGGCAGCGTCACGATGGCTGCGCCGGCGAGGAGCAGCTCGTACCTGACGATGAAGCCGTCCTGGCTCGTGCTCAGCGCCGGGAGCAGCACCATGATCGGCTGGAACGTCGGATCGTTGGCGACGACGCGCGGCCACAGGTAGTCGGACCACTTCGCGACGAAGGTCAGCAGCGCGACGGCCCCCAGCACGGGGGTGGACATCGGGAGCGCGATGCTCCTGAAGGTCCGCCAGTGGCCCGCACCGTCGAGCCGAGCCGCTTCGAACACCTCTCCCGGCAACCCGGACATGTACTGGCGGGCCATGAACATGCCGATGACGCTCGCCGTGCCCGGGAGGATCTGCACCTGGTAGGTGTTCAGCCAGCCGATCTGGGCGAACATCGCGTACAGGGACGGGAGGTTGACCTCGAAGGGGACGAGTATCGACGCCATCATCAGGACGAAGATCGCCTTGCGCCCCCGGAAGTCGTACCGGGTGAACGCGTAGCCGGCCATCGCGCAGAGCACCACGGTGATCGCTGTGAAGGGAACGGTGACGATCACGCTGTTCAGGAGGCCGCGCCAGACGGTCATCCCCGTCTCGCCGGTGAAGAGGACGCCGAAGTTGTCGACAGTGGGTGATCGCGGGATCCCCCCGGGGTTCGAGGTGATCTCGGCCGGAGTCTTGACCGAACCGAAGACCATCGTCACGAAGGGTGCGACCACGAGGACGGCGAACCCGAGCAGGACGAGGTTCAGCGCGAGGCGCGAGCCGGCGGACCCCGTCCGCCTGGGGACGGCTGAAGCCATCACGCACGCTCCCGCAGCAGTCGGAACTGGATCGCCGAGACCACCGCGATGGCCGCGAACATCATCCAGCCCACGGCGGAGGCCAGTCCGAACTGGCCGCCCTGGATGTTGAGGACGACCTGGTTCATCAGGGGTGCTGCCGCCCTGGGCGCGATCCCCGCCGTGCCGGTTCCCAGCAGCAGGTTCGGCTCGGTGAACAGCTGGAGGGACTGGATCGTGTCGATCACGACCGCGAAGAGGAAGATGGGTCGCATCAGGGGCACCGTGACGTGGACCAGGCGCTGCCAGGCGTTCGCCCCGTCGACCGTGGCGGCCTCCAGCGTCTCGTCGGGCACGCTCGCGAGCCCGGCGAGGAACACGACGAAGTACCAGCCGATGCCGCGCCAGACGATGAGGGCCGCTACCGACCACCGTCCGGTGGTCGGGTCCGTGAGCCAGTCGACGTCCGAGGGCAGCAGGCTGTTGACGACCCCGTCGCTGCTGAACATCACCCGCCAGACCAGTGCGGCGGCCACCGGGGCCATCACCTGGGGCACGAAGTACACCGGCCGCAGCGCACCTGGAGCGATCGTGAGGCGTGAGCGCACGAGCACCGCGAGGAGAAAACCGCCGACGACCAGCGGGATCAGCGGGACCAGCCAGTAGAACACCGTGTTGGCGACGCTGAGGCGGAAGTCCGGTGAGCCGAGCAGCGAGGCGTAGTTCCGGAGCCCCACGAAGTCGGGCTCTCCGTAGCCGCGGTACGAGAACAGGCTCAACGCCGCCGATGACGCGGAAGGGATCAGGAAGAAGAGGGCGAACGACAGCAGGAACGGTGCGATGAACAGGTACGGTGCCGCGCGGTCGGCGGCGGCGGGGCGGCGCCGTCGCGCCGGTGCCTCCCCGGGGGCGGTCGTGCCGGTGGGCACATCGCTCCTGTCGACGGTCACCGTGGTCGGGAACCGGTCACTCGTCATAGGGGCACCCGATCTGGGCGTCGAGCTGCTCCTGGGCGGTCGTGAGGTGCGGGACCGGGTCGGTGTCCGGCGAGGCGAGGTACTCGCTCATGGCCCCCTGCAGCACCGAGAACTCCCGGGCGTAGTTCGGGTCGAACGGGAACAGCGTGAAGTCCTCGTCCGCGTCCCGGTATGCCTCCACCAGGCTCGGGCCGAAGTACTCGTCGTTCGCGATGGCAGGGTCGTCCTGGGCCGCCACGACGTTCGGCAGGTAGCCGACCTCCGATGCGAACGCCGTGGCACCCTCCTGCGACAGCAGCATGGTGGCGAGGAAGTGCGCAGCCTCGTCCTTGTGCTCCGACGCCTCGGGGATCACGAAGACCGAGCCGCCCGACTCGCTGCCGCCCCGGGCGCCCCCGATCTCCGGCCAGGTGGTGACCGACCACCTGCCGGCCAGGTCGGGCGCGTAGGTCGGCAGGAACACCGACAGCCAGCTCGCGCTGAGCGTGGACGCCAGCGACCCGTCCCCGAGGGCCTTCTGCCACTCGGGGCTGAAGTCGTCGTACGACGTCTCGACGACCCCGGAGTCGCGGAGGTCGCGGATGGCCCGGAACGCCTCGATGGTCCCGCCGTCCGACGCGACGGTGATCTCGCACCGGGGCTGGTGGGTGGAGAACCGGGCCCCGTTGCCCGAGAGGATCATGTTCCACGCGTAGCCCTGCGGGTTCGGGCCCAGGTTCCAGATCGAGCTGTCCGGGAACGTCGCCCGCAGCTTCTCCCCGGCCGCGATGAAGTCGTCCTGCGTGCGCACCGACCCGGGGTCGATCCCGGCGGCCTGGAACATGTCCGCCCGGTAGAACCACAGCTTGCTCTTGACCTCGTAGGGGATCGCGACCGTCCGGCCCTCGTACCGGGACAGCTCCAGGGCTGCCTTGCTGAGGCCCTCGGCGTGGGGCGCGACGTGTTCCTCGAGGTCCGCCAGGACTCCCGCTTCCGCGAACTCGGCCACCTGCGAGTAGTTCAGCTGGACGATGTCGGGCACGTCCTGTCCCGACGACAGGGCGAGCCGCAGCGCCTCGACCGACTCGCCGTCGCCCTGGCCCGCGGAGACCACGTCGATGGTGGTGCCCCCCGCCGCCTCGGGATCGACCTCGGCGTAGAGGTCGACCATCGTCGTGCTGTACCGCGTGTCCCCCCACACCTGGAGCGTCAGGTCCGGCGACCCACCGGTCCCGGTGGGCCCGGAGCATGCGGTGACCAGGGCGACGGTGCCGGCGAGGGCGGCGGTGAGGGTGGTCCGCCAGGGCTTGTCGTGCTGCATGGCCTTCTCTCCTTCGAGAAGAGGGTGACGACGCAATCCGGATTGCGCAATCCGGATTGCGTCGATGTTAGGGTCGGCCTTCCATCGAGTCAAGGAGATGTGGGATGGCGTCATCGGGGGGCGGTGCCGCGCGGAGGCGGCCGACCGTGTACGACGTGGCCCGGGAGGCCGGCGTCAGCCAGACGACCGTCACCCACGTCCTGACCGGCAAGCGCCCCGTGTCGGCGGCGACCAAGGAGCGCGTCTGGGATGCCATCACGCGGCTGGACTTCCACCCCAACGAGATGGCTCGGGCGCTGCGCCGGCAACGGTCGCACTCCGTCGCGCTCGTCCTCCCCAACATCGTCCACGCGCTCGCGCCCGTGTTCGCGCGGCACGCGGGCGTCCGGCTGCGCGAGCACGGCTTCCAGGTCACGATCCACGAGACCGACGGCGACCCCGAGACCGCCGCCTCCATCGTCGGGGCGCTCGCGTCCTGGCCGGTCGACGGTGCGATCTTCTCCGGGTTCGCGCTCGGTCCCGACAGCGCCGAGGCCCTGCACAGGCGGCAGATCCCCTTCGTCAACTGCGGGGTCGACGACGAGGAGGTGCGACCGTGGCCCGTCGTCCGCCTCGACCAGGGGGAGGGGATGCGGCAGGTGCTCGAGGTCCTCGCCGAGCGGACCGCAGGAGCGATCGCCTACGTCGGCGGGCCTGCGGGGGCGCCCGGTGCGGACATCCGGCGGCGGGCGTACGAGCGGGAGATGGCCCGGCTCGGGCGTCCGGTGGACGAGCGCCTCATCGCCAGCGTGGCCTACGACTGGAGGGCCGGCAGGCAGGCGGCCCGGAGCCTGCTGGGGACGGGCCTCCCGTTCGGTGCCGTCGCGTGCGCGAACGACCTGATCGCGATCGGGGTCTGCGCGGAACTGCGGGGGCGCGGCATCGCGATCCCCGACGACGTCGCCGTGACCGGCTTCGACAACATCGAACCGGATGCGATGGTCGAGCCCACCCTCACCAGCGTCGAGACCCACATGGACCGGATCGCCCAGGAGGGGGTGGACCTCCTCCTCGCGGCGATGGGCGGCCAGGAGGACCTGGCGGCGAACGTCCTCGTCCAGCCGCAGCTCGTCCGGCGGGCGTCGGCCTGACCGCCACCGGCAGCACCGGAAGCGGCGACAAGCGCTTTCCGGATGTGCCGGGTGGTGCCACGATGCAGGGCATGACCTCCCGCACCACCGGCCTCTCGCTCGACGGCGAGCGGCCGGTGCGCTCCGCCCTGCACCTGCTGCGACCCCACCGCGCCCAGGTCGCCGCCGCGGTCGTCTTCATGGCCGTGAAGGAGACGCCGCTGTGGCTCATGCCCGTCGTCACCGGCCGCGTGATCGACGTGCTCGTCGAGCGCGGCCCGCTGCGCGAGCTGTGGCTGTGGACGGCCGTGGCCGTCGTCGCGCTCGTGCAGAACTACCCGAACATGGTGCAGTACACCAAGCGGTACATGGGGGCGGTGCGCAGCATCGGGGTCGAGCTGCGCAACGCGCTGACGGACCGCCTGCAGAACCTCTCCATCGGGTTCCACACCCGCATGAGCTCCTCCATCGTGCAGACCAAGGTCGTGCGCGACGTGGAGAACGTGGAGCTGATGTTCCAGCAGATCGCCCACCCGCTGCTGTCGGCCACGATGGTGGTCGTCGGCGCCGTCGCGATGACGTCGGTCGCGGTGCCGCAGTTCCTGCCGTTCTACGTCCTGACGATCCCGCTGGCCGTGGGGCTGCGCTTCGTGCTGGGCCGCCGCTCGCGCCGGCGCAACGAGGAGCTTCGCCGGGAGGTCGAGCGGTTCTCCGCGCGGGTGGGGGAGATGGCCACCCTGATGCCGATCACCCGTGCGCACGGGCTGGAGCGCACCGCCGCCGACCGCGTCGCCGACGGCGCCCGGACCGTGCGCGAGGCCGGGTTCCAGCTGGACCTGCTCAACGGGCGCTTCTCGGCCCTGTCGTGGGTGAGCATGCAGCTGCTCGGCGTGCTGTGCCTGGTGCTCGCGGCGTTCGCCTCCCTGACGGGCCTGCTGAAGATCAGCGCCGGGGAGGTCGTGCAGCTGTCGTCCTACTTCACGCTGCTGACGGGGGCGGTGACCAACCTGCTGATGCTGCTGCCCGTCGGTGCCCGCGGCCTGGAGTCGATCCGCTCCATCGCCGAGGTCCTCGCCGAGCCCGACGTGGAGGTCAACGAGGGCCGGCGCGCCGTGGCCGCCGTCGAGGGGCGCCTGACGCTGCAGCGGGTCAGCTACCGCTACCCGGAGGCCGAGCGGGACGCCCTGCACGACATCACCCTGGACGTGCTCCCCGGGCAGACGGTGGCCTTCGTCGGCCCCTCCGGCTCGGGCAAGTCCACCGTGCTCAACCTGGTGCTGGGGTTCGTGCGCCCCACCGGTGGCCGCCTGCTCGTCGACGGTGCCGACGCCGCCGGCCTGGACCTGCGCAGCGTGCGGCGCCACGTGTCGGTGGTGCCGCAGGAACCGGTGCTGTTCGAGGGCTCGGTCCGCGAGAACGTCACCTACGGCCTCGGCGAGGTCGAGGACGAGCGGGTGCGCCGCGCGCTCGCCGACGCCAACGCCGAGGAGTTCGTGGCCGCGCTGCCGCAGGGCTGGGACACCGTCGTCGGCGAGCGCGGCGCCCGGTTGTCCGGCGGGCAGCGCCAGCGCCTCGCGATCGCCCGCGCGCTGATCCGCGACCCGCGCGTGCTGCTGCTGGACGAGGCGACCTCGGCGCTGGACCCCGAGGCGGAGACGGCCGTGCAGGGGGCGCTGACCCGGCTCATGCGCGGGCGCACCACCCTCGTCGTCGCGCACCGCCTCGCCACGGTGCGCGCCGCGGACCGCATCGTCGTCCTGGAGGACGGGCGCGTGGTGGAGAGCGGCAGCCGCGGTGAGCTGCTGGCGGCGCGCGGGCGGTACGCGACGCTGGAGCAGGCGCAGCGGCTGTAGCGCGGGGGCGGCGCGCGGGCGGCCGCCGCGTCAGGTGGCCGAGGCGCCGCCCCGGGCGGTGGAACGACGCGCGTGCCGGCGCAGCAGGGCGACCATGTCGCCGAAGAGCAGGGCGCCGTCGATGCGCGTGCACACCTGGACGGTCTCGTGCTCGCCGGGCTGCCAGGTGCTCGACTCCGCCGAGAGCGCCGTGCCGATCAGCGGGCAGCTGTCCCCGAGCGGCCAGACGGCGTCGACCTCGAACCCCTCGGGCAGCGGCAGCTCCACGAACCGCTGCCACAGCCAGTCGCCCACGGGGCCGACCGAGGTCAGCAGGTCCTCGATCTGCGCCACCGACCAGGCGCACTGCCGGTACGTCTCCAGCGGGAACTGGCGGACCTGCAGCCCGGGCGTGGCGAGCACGCGTGCCGCGGCTGCCGGGTCGGTGTCCCGGTTGTACTCCGCCGCCCCGGTCAGCGAGCCGCCGACCCAGGCCAGGCTCATGCGCGACGCGATCCCCGGGTCCTGCTCCAGGGCCGCTGCGACGTTGGTCAGGGGACCGCCGCAGACGACGACGAGGGGTAGTTCGTCGTCCGCCCGGGCGGCTCCGACGATGGCGTCGGCCGCGGCCGAGGGATTCCCGCCGTCCTGGAACGGGTGCTCGGAGCCGGCCAGCACGGGAGGTCGGTGCGGGCCCCCCACGAGCTCCACCAGCTGCGAGGCCAGCAGGGCTCCGGCCGCCGCGCTCCCCGGCGCGGGCGCGAATACCGGCGAGAGGAGGGAACTGGTGATGGCGTCGACGCGGTGGCCGGGGGAGAGCAGGTGGTGGGCGAGTGCGACGAGGCCGTCGGGGTCTCCCGCCCAGTCGTTGTCGATGACCACGCGGGTGCGCGTGGCGATGGTCAGGGCCATGCTGGTCCTCTCGGTCGTGCCCTCTTCCGGCTGGGAGGGCTCTGCAGCTGTGCGCGGCGGTGTGGTCAGCGGAAGTCCTCGCAGAAGACGTACAGCAGCGGTGCACCCGCGGGTGCCTCGATGGTGCCCTGCACGTCGGTGAGGACGCCCTGGGAGAGGACGTCACCGGTCCGGGGGTCGACCACCCGGTACGGCTCGGGCAGCGGGCCGGCGTCGAGCACGCGCAGCGGACCGCCGTCCTCGGCGTAGGTCAGGAAGAAGACACCGGGGACCAGCAGGCCGCGCGGGTTGAGGGTCTGCTGCCAGCTGGGCCTGGCGCCGAGGAGGGGCAGGCCGTCGAGGATCCTGCCGACCATCCCGACGTAGCGGGACCCCTCGAGGTCCAGCGCCTCGCGCCAGCCGCACCCGGGAGCGGCGAAGCGGTCGGACTGACCCGGCTCGTCGGGGTGGAGCTTCCACTGCCACAGGCTGCCGGCGCCGTAGACGACGCCCATGGTGCCGCCGGCGCACAGGTTCGCCCAGGCCTCGTGCCCCTGCCACCAGCCGGCGGCCCGGCCGAGGTCGGCGGTGCCCTCGTAGCTGGGTTCGCCGTTGGCGACGGCCTTGACGGGCAGGTTGCGGGCCATGTCGGCGACGCGCTCGGGGAAGTGGTCGCCCAGGTGGCCGGTCTGGCACCACTGGAAATCCAGCCAGTCCGCGTCCTGGTGGGCGTCGTTGCCGGCGTGCGGTCGGTAGTGGATGCCGGTGGGCTGCTCGTAGCAGTCCCAGGCGTGCACCTCGGCGCCGCCGGCGGCGACCTGCGGCTCGTGCCCGGAGCCGTCGGCGCCGACCAGCCAGACGGCGGGGCGGGCGCCGTAGCGGGCGACGAGGTAGCGGCAGTAGCGGGCGTACTGCTCCGGCGGGACGACGGTGCCGGCCACCCCCAGGCCCTTCCAGCCGAACCCCTGGAACACCGGCTGCCACACCGGCACGACGTCGTGGGCGACGAGGGTGTCGACGAGCGCGTCGAGGTACCGGAAGTACCCGACGTCGAGGTCGGTGATGGTGCCCCCGGGCAGGTCGTGGAAGCCGCGGGCGAAGCCCTCGTCGGCGGTGCGGTCCTGCGGGCCCTCGGCGCCCATGTCGGGCTGCACGCTCATCAGCAGGACGGCGTTGAAACCCTTGGCCTGCCGGTCGGCCGCGTAGACCTCGGCCTGCTCGCGGGTGGCGCGCCAGGGCAGGGCCCAGGCGGTGTCGCCCACGAGCACGGCCGGGGTGCCGTCGGCGTGCACGAGGTTGTGGGCGTCGGGCGACGTGCGCCAGAAACCGCGGCGCTCGAACCGGGTCGACGCCCCGCCCGCCTCGACGCGCACCGCCCCCTCGACCCCGGTCAGGCCCGGGTCGGCGGTGGAGGCGTCGCTGCGCCACCGCCACCGCCCCGCGGCCACCGGCGAGGCGAACCGGACGCCCCAGGTGGGGCGCCCGTCCTCCTCGCCGTCGTAGAAGGCCGGCCGGCGCAGGCTGGTCCCGTCGTCGTGGGTGAAGTCCACCCAGACGTCCACGTCGGTGTAGGGGTTGGCGCAGGTGCCGGTCGCGGTCAGGCGCAGCTCGGTCTCGCGCCAGGCGCCGTGGGCGGTCAGCGGCTGGGCCGGTGGCATGTCTCTCCCGGTCGGTCGGGTCGGGTCCTGCATCTCACAGGCGGGCGAAGACGCCGTGCTGGTCCGCATTGTCGGCCGTCACCAGCTCGCGGTCGATGGACTGCTTCTCCGGCTGCCCGGTCTCACCGGTCGTGATGTAGGCGTGGGCCTGCTCCACCGCGCTCTCGGCGCCCAGCGCGGCCGGCTGCAGGACGGTGGCGTACACGTCCCCCGCCTTGATGGTGGTGATCGCGTCGGGCTCCCGTCGAAGCCGACGACGGTGCGGGCGTGGACGCGCTGCGCGGGCACCTGGAGGCGGCGGAGGCCGCCGTGAACGCGCACGTGCGCACCGCCGGCGACCGCGTGGAGCACGCCACCGCCCTGCCCGTGGTGGAGGGGGTGTCCACGACGGCCGAGCGCAGCGCCTGAACACCCGGGACCGCCGCAGGCCGCCGCGCCGTGTCCGGGCCCGCCTTGCGCCCAGGTGCGTTCGTCGGGTTCACTGCTGAGGACACCGATGGAGCTGGACGGGAGGACGAGGCATGAGCACGAGCGCCCCCTCCGTCCCGGCTGTCGGTCTCGCCGAGCGGTTCCGAGTACGCGAGGTAGTGCAGGGCTGACGCGCCCGCCGGACATCCGCTGCACGTGCAGGGGTTCCCGCTGACCACGCGGTAGTGGAACCCCCGTGCCTGCGGAGCGCCACCGATCGGCGCAGCCGGGCGGTACCGCGTCCCGGCGCCCGTCACCGGGTTCGTGCTGCGGCCAGCGGTCCTCGACGACCACGGCCCGGTGATCGACCCGGTCACGCCGCAAGCCCTGCACCGGTGCAGAAACCGACGATCCGTGCTCGCGATCCCGTACCCGGAAGAAGAACCGCCGTGAAGAGTGCACCTGTCGACGCGAACACCCCCACGACGATCGAGTACCGGCGCCGTGCGCTGCACCACCTCGCGGTGCCGGGCGACGACGGCGGTGAACTGGCCAGCCACCTGGTCTCCCGCTACCTGCTCCGGCTGCGACAGGACCTGCACGGCGGTGAGGCGTTCGCGAGCGCACCGCCGTCCCCGCCGGCGCGTGACCTGCTGGACGGACTGGCGGCCTTGTTCTCCGCCATCGCCGACCGACGGTGCCTGACGGCGGACGACCCGGCGTTGCAGGCGCTGGCGCGCCTCCTGCTCGAGCAGCAGACCGCCTGCAGCGCCCAGGCCCCGGGCCGGGACGCCACTGGTGCGGCCGGTGGTGGCATCCCCGCCGCGCGGCCACGGGCGGCCGAACCGCCTGCGCCGCCGGTGCAGCAGGAGTTCCTCGTCGCCTGACGTCGGGGGCGGGGCCTGCGGGCAGGGCTGGGTGCGGAACGCCCCCTCGTGCCGACCTGACGAAGGAGCACCAGAGGTCCCGTGCCGGTGGCGGCGGTGGGGCCGCCACCGCCCGCGGTTGTCAAGGCCGGGTAGCGGTGTGCCGATGTGATCGGGGTCCCGTCGTGGTCGGCGGACACCTGGTCCGCTCAGCCCCGGGAGATGACATGCCGCGCTTCCTGCGCGACCTCCGCGTCAGCACCAAGATCCTCAGCAGCTTCGGCGTCGTCTGCCTGCTGCTGCTCACCGTCGCCACGGTCGGTCTGGTGGAGCTGTCGCGCGCCCAGCAGCGCCTGGAGGTGATGAGCGCGGAGAGCGTCGCCGGGCAGCAGGCCCTCGGCGAGGTGCAGACCGACTACCAGCGCGCCACCAAGGGCCTGTTCGCGCTGGCGCTGGTGCCCTCGGAGGAGGCGAAGGCGTCCTTCGCCGAGGACCTGCAGGGCGTGCTCGACAGCTGGGAGGCGTACAAGGCCACCGACCCGCGGGTGCCCGCCGACCAGCTGGCGGCCGTGGACGCCGGCCTGGCGGAGTACGAGGCGGGCACGGCGGTCCTCGTCGAGATCGCGATGACCGGTGACCGCGTGACGTTCATGGCCACCCGCAACGACGAGTCCACCCCCGTCAGCGAGGGCGGCATCGCCCACGCCACCGCCGGTGAGAACCTCACCATCGTGCAGGACACCGCCACCACGCTGGCCGCGGAGGAGGCCGCTGCCGGCGCAGCCGCCTACGAGCGCGCCCGCCTGCTGCTGCTCGCGGTCGCCGCGCTGGCCGTGGCGCTGGCCGTGGTCCTGTCGCTGGTCATCTCCCGGTCCATCGCCGGCCCGCTGGCGCGCACCCGCCGCGTTGCCGAGGCGCTGGCCGCCGGTCGCCTCGACGAGCGCGTGCAGGTCACCAGCGGCGACGAGGTGGGCCTGACCGCGCGGGCGCTGAACACCGCCCTGGACCAGGTTTCGGCCACGATCAGCACCATCGGGCACAGCGTGCAGAGCCTGCAGGGTGCCTCCGGCAACCTGGCGGACGTGGCCGAGCGCCTGTCGGCGGGGGCGGGGGAGTCCTCCGCGCAGGCCGAGGTCGTGCTGTTGACCTCCAGCGACATCGCCGGCAACGTCGGCACGGTCGCCGCGGCCGGTGACGAGATGTCCGCGGCCATCCGCGAGATCGCCGCCTCCACCGCCGACGCCTCGGCCGTGGCCACCGCCGCGGTCACCTCCGCCGAGCAGGCCCGCTCCACCATCGAGCGGCTGAGCTCCTCCTCCCGGGAGATCGGTGAGGTCGTGCAGCTGATCACCTCCATCGCGGAGCAGACGAACCTGCTGGCCCTCAACGCC
>NZ_BAABIL010000108.1:0-4984 GCF_039542765.1 Kineococcus glutinatus | reverse complement strand
CCGGCGGGGGGTGCTGGCGGTGCAGCTGCTGCTCGCGGTGGTGCCCGCCCTGGGTCTGCCGGCGCCGCTGGCGGCCGTCGCGGTCGTCGCGGCCCTGGCGGGTGCGGGGCTGGCGCTGTGGCAGCGGTGCAGCCCGTGCGCGGCGGACCGGGAGCTGGGTGCGCAGATCCGCCGGGAGCGGGTGACGGCGCGGGAGCTGGACGCGCTGCGGGGGCACGGCTGGACGGTGCTGCACGACCGCCTGGCGCCGGGCACGGAGCACCGGGTGGCGCACGTGATGGCCGGTCCGGGCGGGGTGGTGCTGGCCACGCCGCTGCCGGTGCGGGGGTGGTGGCCGCAGCGCGGGGCCGTCCCGGCCGGGGACCTGGTGCGCGCGGAGTGGCTGGCGGCGCGCCGGTGGGAGGCGGAGCAGGTGGACGCCGAGCTCGCCGACCGCCTGGGGAGCTGGCCGTGGACGGGGCCGGTGCACGCGGTGGCGCTGCTGGTGCCGGTCGCGCCCGGCCCGCTGGGGCTGCTGCACCGCCGCACGGCCCGGTCGGCACCGCGGGTGCCGCACGCCCGCGGTGGCGGGGACGTCGCGCTGCACCCGGCGGAGCGGGTGCGGCACTGGGTGACGGCGATGCCGGCCCCGCTGGGACCGCTGGCGGTGGCGGAGCTGACGGCGGAGCTGGCCGACGCCTGCCCGCCCGCCGCCGTCGCGGACTGAGCGTCCCTCCCCGGCCGGGTCGGCCCGGACCGGGCCGGCCGTGGCGGGGTGTCACGGGCAGACGGTGGCCAGCGCCTCGTTGGGGACGGCCGACGGCCCGCCGAGGACGACGGTGCGCTCGATGCGCAGGTCGGCGATGCGCTCGACGACCGCGACGGGGGTGCAGGTCTTGGGCAGCAGCAGGAGCGGGGCGTCGTTGACGGCGGCGACGGGCACGGCGGCGAGGGCGTCGGGGAAGTCGTCGCCGGTGGCGAGCACGACGGTGGTGGCGTCGGCGAACCCGGCGGCCGCGACGGTCGCCGCGGTGGAGTAGCGGTCGGTGCCGGCCAGGCGGGTCACGCCGCCGGCGCCGACGACGTGCTCGGCGAGGGCGGCGGCGGTCTCCTCGGTGACGGCTGCCGTGCCACCGACGACGGTGGCCCGCTGCAGGGGGTGCTCCCGGAGCCAGGCGGTGGTGGCGGGCGGGAGCGCGGCGGGCCGCGTGAGCAGCAGGGGGATGCCCTGCGCGGCGGCGGTGGCACCGCCGGAGAGGGCGTCGGGGAAGTCGTCGCCGCGGCTGAGGACGGCGGCGTCGGCGTCGGGGAAGAACGTCTCGGCGACCTCGGTGGCGGTGGCGTAGCGGTTGGGGCCGGCGATGCGCACGACGACCGCCGCGGGTGCGGCGGTGGCGATCTCGGCGAGCACGTCGTCGCTCACGGCGGAGCGCCCGCCCACGACGTGGACGGTGGCGGGGGCCAGCCGCGCCAGCTCCGCGGCGGTCGCCGGGGGCAGGGCGGTGGGGGCGGTGAGCAGCAGGGGGGCGTCCGCCGCGGCGGCGGCGGGTCCGGCCGCGAGGGCGTCGGCGGCGGTGGCTCCGCTGGCGATGAACACCGCACCGCCGGGTCCGGCGGTGAAGGAGCCGCGGGAGGCGGCCGCGGCGGTCTCGTACCGGTTGGCCCCGAAGACCCGGAGCAGGCCCTCGAACACGTAGGGGACGCCCTCCTTGGGGGTGGTCCCCGGGGTGTCGGCGGGGACCGGGAGCGGCGCTGCGGCGAGGGCGGCCGACGGGGCGGCGAGCGCTGCGGCGAGGGCGGCCGACGGGGCGGCGAGCGCGAGCAGGGGCAGGCGGGAACGGGTGCGCATCTCGACCTCCGCGGGAGTGGGGACCACGACGGGAACGGCGTCGCTGCGGTGCTGTGACCGCCGCGCACGCTAGGCGCCGGAGCCGCCGAACCCGCGCCGCGGCGGCGCCCTGGCCACCACCACCACCCACTCGGCGCAACCTTGCACCGCTGCGTAGCAGCATGATCACTGGCGAACTCGGGGGGTCGTGACCCCGCCCATCACCCACCCGGCCGCACAGCGCCACGCTGCGCAACGAGGACCTCGGCACTCAGTCACGACCTGGGAAACCCACAGCCGGCACCGGGGAAAACCCCCACTTCCCGTCGTTCCATCGAACCTGCCCGCGGTCCGCAGCCGCGCGGATCCCCCGAGACCCCTGGATGGAACCCGTGGAACCCTGCCGCCGACCGGCCCCGCGCACCGCAGCGGCCGACACCTCCTCCCACCCGCGGACCCGCCGGTGAACGCCGTCGAGCGCGACTACGAGCCGTGGACGCGGCTGGCCGGCCCGCTGACACAACCCCCGCCGGGCCCCTACGCGGTCCAGCACCGCAACCTCGTGACGCGCGACCGCCGCCGGCTGCAGGCGTACACCATGCTCGCGCTCGCGGTCGTGTGCGAGGCGGTGTTCCTCGGCTGGCTGCTGTGGCCCAGCCACTACCCGACCGCCGACGGCTCCTGGCTGTCCTGGCTCGGGATGGCGATGGTCGCCGGCGTCGGCGCCGTCGAGGTCATGCGCCTCGTCAACGTCGTCACCCTCGTCCGCGCCACGTTCAACGCGGCCGACCCCGTGCCGGTGGTCCCCGAGACCGGGCACCGGGTGGCGTTCCTGACGACGATCGTGCCGGGCAAGGAACCCGTCGAGATGGCGGAGCGCACCCTGCGCGCCGCCAAGGAGATCCGCTACGACGGCCGGCTCGACATCTGGCTGCTCGACGAGGGGAACGACCCCGAGGTGCGGGCGATGTGCGCCCGGCTGGGCGTGAACCACTTCTCCCGCCACGGGGTGCCCGCGTGGAACCAGCCCAGGGGCAAGCACAAGCGCAAGACCAAGCACGGCAACTACAACGCCTGGTTCGACGCGCACGGTCACGCCTACGACTTCTGGCTCTCGGTCGACACCGACCACGTGCCGGCGCCGGAGTTCGCGGAGCGGCTGCTGGGGTACTTCCGCGACCCCGACGTGGCGTTCGTCGTCGGCCCGCAGGTCTACGGCCAGAACTACGACAACTTCGTCACCAAGGCCAGCGAGTCGCAGCAGTACCTGTTCCACTCGGTGCTGCAGCGGGCCGCCAACCGCTGGGACGTCCCGATGTTCGTGGGCACCAACAACGCCGTGCGCATCTCGGCGCTGCGCGACATCGACGGCCTCGCCGACTCCATCACCGAGGACGCCGCCACGTCGCTGGTGTGGCACACCAGCCGCAACCGGCGCACCGGCCGGCGCTGGAAGTCCGTCTACACCCCGGACGTCCTGGCGGTGGGCGAGGGGCCGGCCAACTGGTCGGACTACTTCACCCAGCAGAACCGCTGGTCGCGCGGCACCGACGAGGTGATCCTGCGCACGTTCCACCGCTTCGCGCGCAAGCTCGGCTGGAGGCGCGGCCTGCACTACGCGCTCCTGATGTCGTACTACCCCAGCGCTGCGCTGTCGTGGGTCCTCGGCATCGCCAGCCTCGGGCTGTACCTGGTGACCGGCTCCAGCGGGGTGCAGGTCGCGGCCAGCACCTGGCTGATGCTCTACGCCAACGCCGCGGTGCTGCAGGCGGGGATCTACTTCTGGAACCGCCGCTACAACGTCAGCCCGCACGAGGAGCGCGGCAGCTCCGGTGTGCTCGGCATGTTCGTCTCCGCCCTGTGCGCCCCGATGTACGTGGTGGCGTTCATCGACGCGGTCCGCGGCAAGAACGTGCCGTTCGAGGTCACCCCGAAGGGTTCGGAGTCCGCGGGCGACCGGTGGCCGGTGTTCCGCATGAACATCCTCTGGGGGTTGCTGCTCGGCGGCTGCTTCGTCGCGTCGTTCCCGCTGGGCAACGACTACCCGGCGATGCGGCTGTGGGCGGCGATGGACATCGCCATCTGCTTCCTGCCCGCCCTGATCTGGCGGTTCCAGGTGCGTGCCCGCCGGGCCGCCGACCGGCGCCGCACCCCCGCGGCGCTGCCGGCCGCACGGCCCGCGGTCATCGACCTGCGGGACGCGCCGGCCGACCGGGCGGCGCTGCCGATCACCACCCTGCAGGACGCGGGGGTGCGGCGGTGAACCGCACGGCACTCCTGAAGCTGCGCAACCGCGCACTGCTGGGCTGCACCGCGGTGCTGCTCGTCGCGGTCAACCTCAACGGGATCACGTCGTGGCTGCACGTGGCGTGACGCACCGGTTCAGCCGCCGGTCGCTGCTGGCCGCGGCCGGCGGCACGGTCGCCACGCTGCTGCTGCCCGGTTGCGGCAGCACGGCGGCCTCGGCCGACACCACCTCGACGGCGGGGTCGACGGCCACCGCGACGGCCACGGCCACCACCGCCGCGCAGAGCCCGCTGGCGGGGACGGCGTTCTACGTGGACCCCGCCTCCGACGCGGCGGTGCAGGTGCAGGAGTGGCTGGCGGCGGGGAACACCGCCGACGCCGCGCAGCTGCAGCCGGTGGCCGGGACGCCGGTGGCCACCTGGTTCTCCGGCCAGCACGCCGACCCGGGCGCGGCGGCCGCGGAGCTCACCGCGGCCGCCACCGCCGCCGGGCAGGTCGCCGTGATCGTCGCCTACGACGTCCCGGGCCGCGACGCGGGGTCGTACTCCGCGGGCGGCGCGGCGGACGCGGACACCTACCTGGCCTGGGTGGGGGCGATCGGTGCCGGGATCGGCGACGCCGAGGCGGTCGTCATCCTGGAACCCGACGCCATCGCCCACGCCCTGGACGGCTCCAACACCAGCCTGACGGCCGCCGAGTGCTACGCCCTGCTGTCCAGCGCGGTCGACGTCCTCAAGCAGCAGCCCAACGTGCTCGTCTACGTCGACGCCGGCAACTCCGACTGGGTCGTCGACACCTCGGCGCTGGCCACCGCCCTGCTGGCCAGCGGCGTGCGGCGCGCCGACGGGTTCGCGCTCAACGTGTCGAACTACCAGACGACCGAGGACTCCCTGGCCTACGGCGAGGAGCTGTCCGACCTGCTCGGCGGGG
>NZ_BAABIL010000107.1:0-864 GCF_039542765.1 Kineococcus glutinatus | reverse complement strand
GGGGCGAGCCGGCCGCGGCCCCCACCGAGGTCGCCGCGGGCGGCGAGCAGGGCTGAAGGGGGTGCGGGCGCGGCACCACCGCCGCGCCCGCACCCGGCGCACCCGTCCGGGTGGGCCCGGACCGCTCGGGCTGCGCTCCGGGCGGCGGCGAGGGAGGCTGGGTGCGTGCCCGAGGACCACGAGCGACTGCCGCGGAACGTGACCCCGCTGCGAGCCGTGCCGGGTCCCACCCCGGCCGGGTCACCCGTGCCGGCCCCGCAGCGGCGCGCGGGCCGGCGCGACGACGACCGCGACGTCGGCTTCTTCGGCCCGGGCAGCGTCAGCTGGCGGCTGCACGCCGACCCCCTCACCGGCCTGGCGGGCCTCGTCGCGGTGCTGCTGCAGGACCTGCACCCCGTCTCGGCGGCCGCGGCCGCCGAGGAGGGGGCGAGCACCTGGACCCGCGTGGAGCGGGCGGCCGCCGTGCTGGGGACCACGACCTACGGCAGCCGGATGGCGGCCATGACGTGCGCGGCGCGGCTGCGGGCCGAGGCCGGCATGGTCGCCGGCTTCGACACCGAGACCGACCGCATCTTCCGCGGCGACGACCCCGACGTGCTCGCCTGGCGGCACTCCTGCGGGGTGCTGGCACGCATCCTGGTGGCGCGCGCGGCGGAGGTGGAGCTCACCGACGCCGACGCCGACACCTACGTCGGCGAGCAGCTCACGGCGGCGCTGCTGCTGGGGCTGGAGCCCGACGAGGTGCCCGCCACGGTCGCGGCGCTCGACGAGGCCGTGGACGCCGCCCGCCCGCGGCTGCGGCCGGCGCCGGGCGGGCGGGCGACGTGGCGGCGGGGCAGTTGTGCCCGGGGGCGGCGGCGGCGC
>NZ_BAABIL010000106.1:0-7487 GCF_039542765.1 Kineococcus glutinatus | reverse complement strand
CACCGCCGCCGGCGGCTGGCGCGCCCACCTGGCGGCGGCCGGCGGCTGAGGTCCCGGCCGACCGCCGGGGCCCTCGATAGGCTCGGGCGATGGAGTTCCGCCGCATCCCCGGTCTGCCGCCCTACGTCTTCACCATCATCGACGGCCTCAAGCGCGAGGCCCGCCGAGCCGGCCGGGACGTGGTGGACCTGGGGTTCGGCAACCCCGACATCCCCTCCCCGGACATCGCGGTGGAGAAGCTGGCCGAGGCGGCGCACAACGCGCGCAACCACCGCTACTCCGCCTCCCGCGGCATCCCGAAGCTGCGGGAGGCGGCCGCGGCCCTCTACCGCCGCCAGTGGGGGGTGGAGCTGGACCCCGAGACGGAGGTCATCTCCACCATCGGCGCCAAGGAGGGCTTCAGCCACCTCATGTGGGTGCTGCTGCAGCCCGGTGACGCCGCGCTGGTGCCCTCCCCGTCGTACCCGATCCACATCTGGGGCCCGTACTTCGCCGGTGCCGACGCCCGGCAGGTGCCCATCGGCCCCGGTCCGGACGGCGGCGCCGCCTACGTCGACGGGGTGATCGAGACGTGGGAGCGCGGCTGGCCCCGCCCCCGCGTCGTGGTGTGCTCCTTCCCGCACAACCCCACGACGGCCACCGTGGAGCTGGCCGACCTGCAGCGGCTGGTGGACTGGGCGCGCGAGCGCGACGTCGTCGTCGTCCACGACTTCGCCTACGCCGACGTGGCCTTCGACGGCTGGCGCCCGCCGTCGATCCTGCAGTGCGCCGGCGCCAAGGACTGCGCCGTCGAGCTGTACTCGATGACGAAGTCCTTCTCCATGGCCGGCTGGCGGGTGGCGTTCCTGGCCGGCAACCGCGAGGTCGTCGCGGCGCTGGCCAAGCTGAAGAGCTACCTGGACTACGGCACCTTCCAGCCGGTGCAGATCGCCGCCACGGTCACCCTCAACGAGGCCGCCGACTACCCGGCCGAGGTCAACGCGATCTACGAGTCGCGGCGCAACACGCTCATCGACGGCCTGGCCCGCATCGGCTGGGAGGTGCCCCGCCCGCGGGGGACGATGTTCGCGTGGGCGCCGATCCCGGAGCCCTACCGGCACCTGGGCTCCATCGACTTCGCGACGCTGCTGGTCACCGACGCCGACGTGGCGCTCTCGCCGGGGGTGGGCTTCGGCCCCGAGGGCGACGCCTTCGTCCGCTTCGCGCTCATCGAGAACGAGCAGCGCATCGCCCAGGGCGTCCGCCAGATCCGCGCCGGGCTGCCCGCGCTGCGCGGCTGACCCGCGGCGCCCGGTCCCGCCGCGTCAAGGGGTCCGGGCGCCGTTCACCCGGACGGCCCGGCGATCTCACTGGTCCGGGCTCACCCGGACTGGCTAACCTCCTGCCCGCGACGAGCCGCGGCGGGGGGACCGCGCGCCGTCCGCGTGCTCGGGGGGAGCCATGACCACACCCGTCCAGACGTCCACGACCACGACCCGCCTGCAGTGGGCCGACGCCGCCAAGGGGCTGTGCGTCGCGCTCGTGGTCCTCGGCCACGTCACCTTCTTCGACTACCTCGACGTCGTGCAGCGCGCCTGGCCGCAGGCCGATCGCGCCCAGCTGCTGTGGTCGCTGTCCAACCAGGTGCTGCGGCCGCTGCGGATGCCGCTGTTCTTCGCCGTCGCCGGCTTCTTCGCGGTCCGCGCCCTGCAGCGGCCCTGGCCGGTGGTGCGCCGGCCCCGGGTGGCCACGTACGCGTACCTGCACGTGGTGTGGTTCGCCGTCTGGGCGCTGGCGGCCCTGGCGGCGGGGGCGCTCGTGGGGGCCGGCGTCCTGCGCGGCGGGCTCGGGCTGGTCGTGCCGCCGGAGGTGCCGCAGCTGCTGCTGGCCGCGGCGGTCGGCGGGGTGGGCCCCTGGTTCCTGTACGCCCTCGCGCTGTACTTCGTCGTGGGCCGCCTCACCCGCCGGCTGCCGGCCCCGCTCGTCGTGGGGGTCGCCGCGCTGGTGGCGGTGGCGGCCTTCGCCCGCTGGCTGCCCGCCCCGCTGGGCGTGGAGCCGGTGCTGGAGAACGGCGTCTGGTACCTGGCCGCCGCCCGCTACCCCGACGTGCTGCGCCGCTGGATCGCCCGGCCGCGCCCGGCGCGCACGGCGCTGGTGTGGGCGGCGTACGTCGCGGTCAACCTCGCGGTGTGGCGGCTGGCCCCGCCGGCGGCGGTGGCGGCCGTGCTGGAGATGCCCGTGCGGTTGCTGGCCGTCGCCGCCAGCGTGCACCTGGCCGTGCTGGCCGCCGCCGCCCTGCCCCGGCTGGCGGCCCCGTGGGTGCGGCTGGGCCGGCGGACCCTGCCCGTGTACGTGCTGCACCCGCCGCTGCTCTTCCTGCTCCACGTGCCGCTGCTGGCCCTCGCCGAGCACGTGCTGCGCCCGCTGCCCGGGCCGCTGGCCACCGCGGCCGCGCTGCTGTACCCGGCGGTCGTCACCGCCGGGCTCGTGCTGCTGGCCGTCGCGGTGCACGACCTGCTGCAGCGGGCCGGTGCCGGCTGGCTGTTCGCGCTGCCCGGCGGGTCCGCCCCGCGCGGCGTGCAGCTGCCCCCGGACCCCGCGCGGGGGGTGGTGCCCGCCGCCCGCCCGGCGCAGCAGCAGCCGGGCGGCGCCCGGGAGCCACGCCCCTAGGATCGGGGCATGACCTCCGTCCTGTCCGCGGTGGCCTGGCCCTACGCCAACGGCCCCCGCCACATCGGCCACGTCGCCGGCTTCGGCGTCCCCTCCGACGTGTTCAGCCGGTACATGCGGATGGCGGGTCACGACGTCCTCATGGTCTCCGGCACCGACGAGCACGGCACCCCGATCCTCGTGCAGGCCGAGCAGGAGGGCCTGACGCCGCAGGCCCTGGCCGACCGCTACAACCGGGTGATCGTGGAGGACCTGCGCGCCCTGGGGCTGTCCTACGACCTGTTCACCCGCACGACCACGCGCAACCACTACTCGGTGGTGCAGGAGATGTTCCGCACCGTCCACCGCAACGGGTACATGATCGCGCAGAAGGGCATGGGGGCGATCTCCCCGTCGACGGGCCGCACCCTGCCGGACCGCTACGTCGAGGGCACCTGCCCCATCTGCGGCTTCGACGGCGCCCGCGGCGACCAGTGCGACAACTGCGGCAACCAGCTCGACGCCATCGAGCTGAAGAACCCGCGCAGCCGCATCAACGGCGAGGTCCCCGCCTTCGTCGAGACCGAGCACTTCTACCTCGACCTGCCCGCCCTCGCCGACGCCCTGGGCTCCTGGCTGCAGGGGCGCGCGGAGTCCGGCACGTGGCGGCCCAACGTGCTGAAGTTCTCGATGAACCTGCTCGACGACCTCAAGCCGCGCGCGATGACCCGCGACATCGACTGGGGCATCCCGGTGCCGCTGCCCGGCTGGGAGGACAACCCCGCCAAGCGGCTCTACGTGTGGTTCGACGCCGTCATCGGCTACCTGTCGGCGTCGGTGGAGTGGGCGCGGCGCTCCGGCGACGACGACGCCTGGAAGAAGTGGTGGACCGACCCGGCCGCGGAGTCGTACTACTTCATGGGCAAGGACAACATCACCTTCCACTCCCAGATCTGGCCGGCGGAGCTGCTGGCGTACGACGGCCGGGGCGCGAAGGGCGGCGAGCCCGGCCCGTACGGGTCGCTCAACCTGCCCACCGAGGTCGTCTCCAGCGAGTTCCTCACCATGGAGGGCAAGCAGTTCTCCTCCAGCCGCGGCGTCGTCATCTACGTGCGCGACGTGCTGGCGCGCTACCAGCCGGACGCGTTGCGGTACTTCATCTCCGCGGCCGGGCCGGAGAACAACGACGCGGACTTCACGTGGCAGGACTTCGCCACCCGCACCAACTCCGAGCTCGTCGCCGGCTGGGGCAACCTCGTCAACCGCACCGCCAGCCTCATCGCCAAGAACGTGGGCGCGATCCCGCCCGCCGGGGAGGCCACCGACGCCGACCGGCGGGTGCTGGCGACCACCTCCGGCGCCTTCGCCACCGTCGGCGGGCTCATCGAGGGGCACCGCCAGCGCGCGGCGATCACCGAGGCGATGCGCGTGGTGGGCGAGGTGAACAAGTACCTCACCGAGCAGGAGCCCTGGAAGATCAAGAACTCCGACCCCGAGCGGATGCGGGCGGTGCTGCACGTGAGCGCGCAGGCCGTCTCGGACTGCCGCACCCTGCTGTCGCCGTTCCTGCCGCACTCCGCGCAGGCCGTCCACGAGGTGCTCGGCGGCGCGGGCACGGTCTCGCCGATGCCCGAGGTCCGCGAGGTCACCGACCTCGACGACGCCTCCCGCGGCTACCCCGTCCTCACCGGCGACTACCGCCGCGGCTCCGGCCCGGACGCGACGCTGCCCGCGTGGGGATCGGTGCCGGTGGTACCGGGCACGCCCGTGGCCGCCCCCGCGCCGGTGTTCACCAAGCTCGACGTCGAGGCCGTCGTCGCCGAGGAGCTGGCGCGGCTGCGGGGCGAGGGGTGAGCGAGGCCACCCGCGCGCGCTCGGGCGAGGGGGCCGACGGGCGCCGGCGGGAGCTGGCCCGCCCGCCGGCCCCCGAGCCGCTGCCGCTGCCGGTGGTGGACAACCACACCCACCTCGACATCGAGGACGGCGACGACCTCGCCGACGTCGAGGAGCTGCTGGCCCGGGCGGCGGCCGCCGGGGTGCCGCGGGCGGTGCAGATCGGCTGCGACCTGCCCGCGGCGCGCTGGACCGTGCAGGCCGTCGACGAGCACCCGCAGCTGCTCGGCGGGGTGGCGCTGCACCCCAACGAGGTGCCCGCGCTGGCGGAGGCGGGGGAGCTGGACGCCGCCGTCGCGGAGATCGCCGAGCTGGCCCGCCACCCGCGCGTCCGGGTGGTGGGGGAGACGGGGCTGGACCACTTCCGCACCCCGCCGGAGCAGTGGCACCTGCAGGAGGACAGCTTCCGCCGGCACATCCGCCTCGCCAAGGAGCTGGGCCTGGCGCTGCAGATCCACGACCGCGACGCCCACGACGACGTCCTGCGGGTGCTGGCCGAGGAGGGCGCGCCGGAGCGGACGGTGTTCCACTGCTTCTCCGGGGACGCGGCGATGGCCCGGGTGTGCGGCGATGCCGGCTACTACCTGTCCTTCGCGGGGAACATCACCTTCAAGAACGCCGGCGAGCTGCGCGAGGCCCTGCGCGCGGCCCCCCGCGACCGGCTCCTGGTGGAGACGGACGCGCCCTACCTGACCCCCGCCCCGCACCGGGGCCGGCCCAACGCCAGCTACCTCGTGCCCGTGACGGTGCGGGCGATGGCGGAGGTGACGGGCACGGACCTGGAGCGGATGTGCCACCTGCTCCAGTGCGCGACCGAGGAGGTCTACGGCACCTGGTGAGGCCCGCCCGCCCGGGCCGCGGTGATCACCAGCGGTGGTCAAGCGATCACGAGAACTTGTCGATGGGGTCTCGAGCGGGTTACGGTCCCGCACTGTCAGCCGGGGTCGGAGAAGCCTCCGGGCGATGCGCCGCCCCTCGCGGCGCCGGAGGCCGGCCCACCGCCGGGCCGGCGCGGGCGCCCGTGCGCCCGGACCCGTGCCCGGACGGATCGACGTCTGGAACCCCGTGCGCCTGCCCTCGCCCCGCCGTCGTCTCACCGCCGCCCTCACCGGCGGCTCGGCCCTCGTCCTCGTCCTGGGCGGCACCACCGCCTTCACGACCCTGCACAAGGACGTCCGCGTCGACGTCGACGGCAGCAGCCGCGAGGTCGGCACCTTCTCCCGCACCGTCGCCGACGTGCTGCGCGACGAGGGCATCACCGTGGGCGCGCACGACGTCGTCGCCCCCGCCCCGGACACCGAGCTGCGCGAGGGCCAGGACGTCGTCGTCCGCTACGGCCGCCGCCTCGACCTCACCGTCGACGGGGAGCAGCGCACCTACTGGACCACCGCCACCACCGTGCAGGCCGCCCTCGACGACCTCGGCGTGCGCGCCGACGGCGCCCGGCTGTCGGCCTCGCGCTCGCAGCCGCTGGGCCGCCAGGGCCTGCAGCTGCGGGTGGACACCCCCAAGGACGTCGTGGTGGCCGCCGACGGCGCCGAGACCCCCCGCACCACCACCGCCGCGGACGTCGCCGGGCTGCTCGCCGAGGCGGGCGTCGTGCTGCGCCCCCTCGACACCGTCTCCGCGCCCACCACCGCGCCCGTCACCGCGGGGCTGCGCGTGCAGGTGGTGCGCGTCGACGTCACCACGAGCACCGAGGTGCAGGCCATCGGCCACGGCAGCCGCACCGAGGAGACCGCCGACCTCTACGTCGGCGAGCGCCGCGTCAGCGTCGAGGGCCGCGACGGGTCCAAGACGCTGACCTTCGAGGACGAGACCCACGACGGCGTCCGGGTGCGCCACGACCTGGTGGGCGAGCACGTGGACGCCGAGCCCGTCGAGGAGGTCGTGCAGGTCGGGACGAAGCCGAAGCCGGCCCCGGCTCCGACCGGCGGTGGCTCGGTGGCCGGGGCCGACGGGCTGAACTGGGCGGCGCTGGCCGCCTGCGAGTCCGGCGGGAACCCGGGCATCGTCAGCAGCAGCGGCAGGTACCACGGCCTGTACCAGTTCAGCGTCAGCACCTGGCGCGCCGTCGGCGGCAGCGGGCTGCCCAGCCAGGCCTCCGCCGCGGAGCAGACCTACCGCGCCAAGCTGCTCTACGCCCGCGCCGGTGCCGGACAATGGCCCGTGTGCGGGAAGAGGCTCTGAGCAGCGGCGCGACCACCCAGACGACCACCCAGCCGACCACCCGGCCGACGCCGGCGGGCGGTGCGCTGCTCGGCCCGGGCGACGTGCGGGCGCTGGCGGCCCGCCTCGGCGTGCGGCCCACGAAGACCCTCGGGCAGAACTTCGTCGTCGACGCCAACACCGTGCGCCGCATCGTGCGGGCCGCGGACCTGGCCCCCGGGGACGTGGTCGTCGAGGTCGGCCCCGGCCTGGGGTCGCTGACGCTGGCGCTGCTGGACGCCGTGGACCGGGTCGTCGCCGTGGAGGTGGACCCGGTGCTGGCCGCCGAGCTGCCCGCCACCGTCGCCGCCCGCGCCCGGGCCGGCGCCTCCTTCGACGTCGTGCTCGCCGACGCGCTCCAGGTGCGCGAGCTGCCCGGCCCGGCGCCCACCGCCCTCGTGGCGAACCTGCCCTACAACGTCGCGGTGCCGGTGCTGCTGACCATGCTCGAGCGGTTCGACACGTTGCGCAGCGCCCTGGTCATGGTGCAGTCCGAGGTCGCCGACCGCCTCGTGGCCCCACCGGGCAGCCGCACCTACGGGGTGCCCTCGGTGAAGGCGGCCTGGTACGGCCGGGCGCGGCGGGCCGGGGCGGTGCCCCCGGCGGTGTTCTGGCCGGTGCCGCGGGTGGACTCCGGGCTGGTGGCGCTGGTCCGCGGCGAGCCGCCGGCGACGAGCGCCACCCGCGAGGAGGTCTTCGCGGTCGGCGTGTCGTGCCCGACGACCTCGGGGTGGTGCAGGTCGAAGGCGGGCCGCTCG
>NZ_BAABIL010000105.1:0-5385 GCF_039542765.1 Kineococcus glutinatus | reverse complement strand
CTCGCGCACCCCGCCGGCGGCGTCCCACACGAGCGCGGGCCGGTGCAGGACGTGGTTCCACACGGGCGCGCGCAGGCTGCGCCAGTGCGCCCGCACGGGCAGCTGCGGCAGCCGTACCGCGCTGGCCCAGTGCTGCGCGCCGTGCGGGGCGCAGCGCCACGCCGCCTCCACCGGGTCGACGTCGACGCACAGCGCCACGTCCACGGCGTCCAGCTCGGCGTGCCCGTCACCGGCGGGTTCGAGCAGCGCGCCGGCCACCCACAGCTGCTGCACCCGCAGCGGGAAGATCGTCGCCGGGCGCCCGGCCATGTCGGCGCAGGCGCGGGCGAGGTGCTCGACGTGGCCGGCGGCGCGGGATCGCTTCACCCGCCCATCCTCGCCGAACCCGGTGCGGGACCCCGGCGCCGGGACCTCAGCGCAGAAACCTCAGCGCAGAAACCTCAGCGCCCGATGCCGACGTACTTCGTCTCCAGGTACTCCTCGATGCCCTCGAGACCCCCCTCGCGGCCGAAGCCGGAGGCCTTGGTCCCGCCGAAGGGGGCGGCGGCGTTGGACACCACGCCCGCGTTGAGCCCCACCATGCCGGTCTGCAGCTCCTCGGCCACGCGCAGCCCGCGGTCCAGGCCCTCGGTGAAGGCGTAGGCGATGAGGCCGTACTCGGTGGCGTTGGCCAGCGCGACCCCCTCCTCCTCCGTGTCGAACGCGACGACCGGGGCGACCGGCCCGAACGTCTCCTCGCTGAGCAGCCGCGCCCCCGGCGGGACGTCCCGCACGACGGTGGGGGCGTAGAACCAGCCGCGCTCGCCGACCTCCTGCCCGCCGGTGACGACCTTGGCCCCGGCCGCGACCGCCTCCTCGACGCGCCGCGCCACGTCGCGCCGGGCGGCGTCGTCGATGAGCGGGCCGACCTGCACGCCGTCCTCGGTGCCGCGGCCCACGACGAGGGCCTCCAGGCGCGCGGCGAGGCGCTCGGTGAACTCCTCCGCGAGGGGCCGCTGCACGTAGAACCGGTTGGCCGCGGTGCACGCCTCGCCGGTGTTGCGCATCTTCGCCGCCACGGCGCCCTCGACGGCCCGGTCGAGGTCGGCGTCGTCGAAGACGAGGAACGGGGCGTTGCCGCCCAGCTCCATCGAGGTGCGCAGCAGCTGCCGGGCGGACTGCTCCACGAGCCGCTGCCCGACGGCGGTGGAACCGGTGAACGTCAGCTTGCGCAGCCGGGGGTCGGCCAGCAGCGGCGCGACGACCCGGCCGGTGGTGGAGGTGGTGAGGACGTTGAGGACGCCGTCGGGCAGGCCGGCCTCGGCCATGACCTGCGCCAGCAGCAGCATCGTCAGCGGCGTCGCGGTGGCGGGTTTGACGACGACGGTGCAGCCGGCGGCGACGGCGGGGGCGATCTTGCGGGTGCCCATCGCGAGCGGGAAGTTCCACGGCGTGATGGCCAGGCACGGCCCGACGGGCTGCTTCATCGTGACCAGGCGGCTGCCGCCGGCGGGGTCGTCCGACCAGCGGCCGCCGATGCGGGGGGCCTCCTCGGAGAACCAGCGCAGGAACTCCGCCCCGTAGGCGACCTCGCCACGGGCCTCCGCCAGCGGCTTGCCCATCTCCAGGGTCATCAGGAGGGCGAAGTCGTCGGCGCGGGCGGTGAGCAGCTCGAACGCGCGGCGTAGCACCTCCGCCCGCTGCCGCGCGGGGGTGCGCCGCCATCCGTCGGCCGCGGCGACCGCGGCGTCCAGGGCCGCGGCGCCGTCCTCGACGCCGCCGTCGGCGACGGTGGCGATGACCGATCCGGTGGCGGGGTCCTCGACGTCGATGCGGCGGCCGGTCGCGCCCTCGCGCCAGCTGCCCGCGATGAACAGCCCGGTGGGGACGGAGGCGAGCAGCTGCTGCTCCTGCTGGGGGGTGGTGCTCACGGGTGGGGACGTCCTCTCGGTTCCACGGTGGGTCGCGGGTGGGTCGCGGGTGGGCGGGGGTCAGTACGCCTGGGCGCGCTGCTCGACGACGAGGTGCACCAGCGCGAACGTGCCGTCCTCGTCGATCGCGCGCAGGGCGGCGGCGAGCGCGCCGGGCACCTGCGCGTCGTGCTCGGCCCGCACCCCGAACCCGCCGTAGGCCCGCGCCAGCAGCGCGAAGTCCGGGTTGCGCAGCTGGGTCCCGCTGACGCGACCGGGGTGGTGGCGCTCCTGGTGGGTGCGGATCGTGCCGTACTCGGCGTTGTCCACGACCACGACGAGCGGGGTGGCGCCGTACTGGGCGGCGGTGGCGAGCTCCTGGCCGTTCATGAGGAACTCCCCGTCGCCGGCGATCGTCACGACGCGGCGGCCGGGGTGGATGAGCGAGGCGGCGACGGCGGAGGGGATGGAGTACCCCATCGACCCGTTGCGCGCGCTGATCATCGAGGCGTAGCCGCGGGTGGGGAAGTACCGGTGCGCCCAGTTGGTGTGCTCGCCCGCGCCGAACGTCACCATCGCGTCGGCGGGCAGGCCGGGGACGAGGTTCGCCATCAGGGTGTCCACCCGGGCCGGCCCGTCGGCCGGCTGCGCCGGCGGCAGCGCGGCGAACGCCTCCTGCTCCCGGCGCATCCGCTCCGTCCAGGTGGCCCACTCGTCGCGGACGGCCAGCTCCACGGTGAGCAGGTCGCGCACGAACGCGTCCGGCTTGGCGACGATCTGGTACGAGACGGGACCCGAGCGCCCGCGCAGCGAGGGGTCCATCGTGACGAGGAAGTTCTCCTTGCCCCAGTCCTGCCGGGCGACGAACCCGTTGGTGATGGCGTCACCGGGCACGGTGCCGACGAAGACGAGGAGGTCGGTCTCCTCCAGCAGGTCGTAGGTGGGTTTGGGCCGGCCGTAGCCGATGGGGCCGACGTAGGAGGGGGAGTCGAAGGGGACGGTGCCCTCGGTGCGCCACTCCGCGGCGGCGGGCAGCCGGTGCCGCTCCAGCCACCCCGTCAGCGCCGCCGCGGCCTGCGGGCTCCAGTCGTTGCCGCCGGTGACGAACAGCGGCCGGCTGGCGCGCGACAGCGCCTCGGACAGCACCGCGACGTCGTGCGCCGTCATGCCGCCGGAGGCCACCGGGATCGGCGGGTGCGGCGTGGCGTCGACGGGCTGGCGCAGGACGTCCTCGGGCAGCCCCACCACGACGGGGCCGGGCCGGCCGCTCACGGCGGCGAACATCGCCTCCGCGACGACGGCCGAGGCCCGCTCGGCCTGGTCGAGCACCATGACGCGCTTGGCGCCGCTCTCGAACCACGCCTTGGGGTCGAACTCCTGGAACGCCTCGCGGTCGCGGTGGCCGAAGGGGATGAGGCCCACGAACAGCACGAGCGGGGTGGAGTCCTGCCACGCGGTGTGCAGGCCGACGTGCGCGTTGGCGGCGCCGGGACCGCGCGTCACCATGGCCACGCCCGGCCGGCGCAGCAGCTTGCCCTCGGCCTCGGCCATGTACGCCGCGCCCCCCTCGTGGCGGCAGACGACGGCCTCCACCCCGGAGTCGACGAGGCCGTCGAGGACCTCCAGGAAGCTCTCCCCCGGGACCAGGTAGGCCCGCTGCACGCCGTGGGCGGCGAGGGCGTCCACGATGACGTGCCCCGCGGTCCTGACCCGCGGCCCACCTGCGCCGGGGTGTCCGGCGGGCGGCGCGGCGCGGTGGCCCGGGATGAGCGCGGTGGCCGCCGCGTCGGGGCCGGACGGGGCCGGCGGGGCCGGCGGGGTCAGGAGCGGGGAGGCGGTGGGAGAGGGCACGGCAGCGACCGTAGGGATCACCGCGCTCGTTGACAGAGGAGATGCGCGGCAATTTCGGGCTTTCTTTCCGCATCGTCAACACGTCGCGCGGTGGTCGGCGGTGGCGCGCCACCCGGGTGCGCCGCGCGGCCCGCTGCTGGGCTACCGTGCCCGCGCGCCACCGGGTACGGGTTGCCGGGCGCGCGACGGGGTGCCGACAGGAGGGTCCGTGGAGGAGCTGCAGCTCGCCGGCGAGCTGGCCTCGGTCCCCGACGCGCGGCACTGGCTGGGCGAGCGGTGCGCCGAGGCGGGCCTGCCCGCACCGGCCCGCACCATCGCGGAGCTGCTCACCACCGAGCTCGTCGGCAACGCCGTCGTCCACGGCAACGGCCCCGTGCGGGTCACCCTGCGGCTGGACGGCGCCGGCGTCACCGTCGGCGTCCACGACTCACACCCCGGCCGCCCCGTGCTGCGCCACGTCGGCGCCGAGGCCACCGGCGGTCGCGGCGTCGCCCTCGTCGACGCCCTCGCCACCCGCTGGGGCGTCACCCCCGACACCGGCGGACGCCCCGGCAAGACGGTGTGGTTCACCCTCCGGGCGGAGGGGACCACCGCGGCGGGCTGAGCACCACCGAGCCCCCCACCGGACCCCCCACCGGGCCCTGCACCCCCAGGACCCGCAGCCCCCGCAGCCGGCCGAGGGCGGCGGCCACCTCGAAGCGGCGCGGCACGACCGCGTCCACCACCAGCTCCCCCAGCAGCAGCTCCACCGCCCCCGCGCGCCCCTCCGCCAGCTCCGCGTCCAGCAGGTCCAGCGCCTCCGCCAGCGCCCGGTCCACCAGGTGCCCGGCCGCCGCCAGCCGCACCAGCGCCAGACCCACCCCCACCACGTGCGGGGCGTCCACGAGCTGGCGCACCGCCCGCACGTCGACCTCGTGCTCCCCCAGCAGCAGCGCGTCCGTCCCGCGCGCCGCCACCCGCACCCGCCCGCGCGCGGACGCGTCCAGCGACGCCGGGTCCACCACCCGCTGCCGGGCGGGCGGGAACGCACCCGCCTCCGCGACCCGCCCCGTGGGCGTGGCCGCCACCTCCCGCGCCCGGGCGGTGACGTCGGTGCAGCGGTAGGCGTCCATCATCAGCACCCGGTCGGCGACGTCCAGGTAGTCCCCGGAGGAACCCACGACCAGGACCGTGGACACCCCGCGGTCGCGGTGCAGGGAGCGCACCAGGTCCACGAACGGGTGCAGCGGCTCCCGCTCCCCCGACACCAGCGCCTGCATCCGGGCGTCGCGCACCATCAGGTTCGTCGCGGTGGTGTCCTCGTCGAGCAGCAGCACCCCGGCACCGGCCTCCAGGGCCTCCAGCACCGCCGCCGCCTGCGACGTCGACCCCGACGCCTGGTCGGTGCTGAAGTCCGCCGGGTCCAGCCCGCCGGGCAGCGCGGCCACGAAGGCGCCGACGTCCACCCGCGTCACCGCCCGGCCGTCCTCGGCCCGCACCGCCACTGCGTCCGGCCTGGTCACGACCAGCTCGCGCCCGTCGCCGGGCACGTGGTCGTGGACGCCGGCCTCCAGCGCCCGCAGCAGCGTCGACTTGCCGGAGAAACCGCCACCGACGACGAGCGTCACGCCCTCCGGGATCCCCGCGCCGACCACCCGACCGGCGT
>NZ_BAABIL010000104.1:0-1786 GCF_039542765.1 Kineococcus glutinatus | reverse complement strand
TCTTCAACGACACCTTCGGCCACCAGGCCGGCGACAAGCTGCTGCAGGGCGCGGCCGCGGAGCTGTTCAAGGCGTGGGCGGCGACGGTGCGGGCGGGGCTGCTGCGGGCGGTCGCGGAGCTGGGCGGCACCGGGCGCATCGTGCTGTGCCTGCACGACGAGCTGCTCGTGCACGTGCCGCAGCAGCGGGCGGCGGCGACGGTGGCGCTGCTGCACGAGGCGCTGGCGGCCACGGCGGCGCGCTGGGCGGCGGGGTCCGGCGTGCGGTTCGTGGCGGACGCGGCGGCGGTGCACCGCTGGTCGGAGGCGAAGTAGCGGGGCCCGGGACGTCCGCGAGGCGGCCGGCGGAGGCCGGCCGGGGCGGGCGACAGCCCGGGTGCTCCGGCGTCCCGGCGGGGTGCTCGACCGGTTCCGACGGGCGGGTTAGCGTCACGACCCTCGCTGCGTGAAGCGCTCCAAGGCACGACACCAGGCCCTGCCACCACCTCGACGACGAGGAAGGGAACCTCCCCTCATGCCGACGACCCACCCCCGCACGGGCGACCGCACGCTGATGCGGTCGCACAGGCGGTACCTCTCCGGCGCCCTGGGCCTCGCGCTCCTGGCCCCCCTCACCCCGGCCGCCGCGGCGGCGACCCCTGCCGCCCCGGCCCCGCAGAAGACCTCGGACTGCGCCGGCGTGGCCTGGATGGACACCTCCAGGAGCGCCGACCAGCGCGCCCGCGCCCTCCTCGCGGCCAGCACCCAGCACCAGAAGTACCGCTGGCTCGTCGAGCAGGCCGCCAACAGCCCCCGGGAGACCGAGATCGCCGGGGTCACCTACCCGGCGCAGGTGCCCTGCACGCCCACCGTGGTGTACACCGACGGCCCCGACGGGGTGCGCTTCACCGAGGGCGTCACCGCCTTCCCGGCGCCCATCGCGCTGGCGTCCACCTGGAACGAGGGCCTCGCCCGCGAGAAGTTCGCCGCCCAGGCCGAGGAGGCCTTCGACAAAGGCAGGAACGTCGTCCTCGGGCCGGGCCTGGCCAGCAGCCGGACCCCCCTGTCCGGGCGGACCCCCGAGTACCTCGGCGAGGACCCGCTGCTCACGGGGCTGCTGACGGCGGCGGGCGTCAACGGCATCCAGGAGGGAAACCCCGACAAGCCGGTGCTGGCCACCCTGAAGCACTACGTGGGCAACGAGCAGGAGCTCGACCGTGCGCAGAACTCCTCCAACATCGACGAGCGCACCCTGCGCCAGATCTACGACCTGCCCTTCGAGATCGCGCTGGAGCGCAGCTCGCCCGAGAGCGTCATGTGCTCCTACAACCAGGTCAACGGGGTCCACAGCTGCGAGAACCCGCTGCTGGACGACGTCCTCAAGGACGAGCTCGGCTTCGACGGCTACGTCATGTCCGACTTCGGCGCCGTGCACTCCACCGCCCCGTCGCTGGGCAACGGGCTGGACCAGGAGCTGAACCGCCCGGTCTTCTACACCCCGCAGCGCCTCGACGCCGCGCTCGCCGCGGGCGAGATCACCCAGGAGCAGATCGACGAGGCCGCCTTCCGCGTCGTCCGCTCGTACGTGCGCGGCGGCCTGTTCGACGCGCCGCTGCCGGCCGTCCCCGTGGCGGACGCCTCCACGCGGGCCCACAAGGCCACCGCGCGCGAGGTCGCCGAGCAGGGCTCCGTCCTGCTGAAGAACGACGGCGTGCTGCCGCTGGCACCGGGCAGGGGCGACACGATCGCCGTCATCGGCGCCACCGCGTCGTCGACCCCGACCAGCGACGGCACCAGCGCGGTGGACG
>NZ_BAABIL010000103.1:0-7827 GCF_039542765.1 Kineococcus glutinatus | reverse complement strand
CGCGCCGGACACCCGCCTGCGCCGCGACGCCCCGGTCGCGCTCGTCGTCAGCCGGGGCCGCGAACCGATCACCGTGCCGGACGTCGTGGGCACCCCCTACGAGCAGGCCAGGACCGCGCTGGAGGACGCCGGGTTCGTCGTGCAGCGCGACGAGGACGCGGTCAGCGAGACGGTGGCCAAGGGGTCCGTGGTGTCCCGGGCCCCCGAGGCGGCCACCGCCTTCCGCGGCGACACCATCACCCTCGTCGTCTCCAGCGGGCCGCCGCTCGTGACGGTCCCGGACGTGCAGCGCAAGCAGGTGGCCGAGGCCCGCGCCCAGCTGGAGGCCCTCGGCTTCAAGGTCCGGATCAGCGAGGTGCTCGGCGGCTTCTTCGGCACCGTCCGCTCCAGCGACCCCGCCGCCGGCCGCAGCGTCCCCAAGGGCTCCACGATCACCCTGACCGTCGTCTGACGGGGACGCGACGGGGCCCCGGCCGCGCGCGGCGGTCCGGGGCCCCGGTCGTGCGCGGCTCAGCGCCCGCTGAGCATCTCCGCGGCGAGGAACGCCAGCTCCAGCGACTGCTGGTGGTTCAGCCGCGGGTCGCACAGCGACTCGTAGCGGTGCGCCAGACCGGCGTCGTCGATGTCCATCGACCCGCCCAGGCACTCGGTGACGTCGTCGCCGGTCAGCTCGATGTGCAGACCACCGGGCACGGTGCCGAGGGCGGCGTGCACCTCGAAGAAGCCGCGCACCTCGTCCACGATGTCGTCGAAGCGGCGCGTCTTGTACCCGCTGGCCGAGGTCATCCCGTTGCCGTGCATCGGGTCGCAGACCCACGTCACGGTGGCGCCGCTGTCGGTGACCTTGCGCACCAGGTCCGGCAGCACGTCGCGGATCTGCCCGGCGCCCATCCGCGTGATGAACGTCAGCCGGCCCGGTTCCCGCTCCGGGTCGAGGCGGTCGATGAGCTCCAGCGCGTCGTCCGGGGAGGTCTTCGGGCCCAGCTTGACCCCGATGGGGTTGCGGATGCGGGCGGCGAAGTCGATGTGCGCGCCGTCGAGCTGGCGGCTGCGCTCCCCGATCCACACGAAGTGCGCCGAGACGTCGTACGGCGTCTGGGTGCGGGAGTCGATCCGGGTCAGCGGGCGCTCGTAGTCCAGCAGCAGCGCCTCGTGGCTGGCCCAGAACTGCACGCTGCGCAGCGCGTCGAAGTCCGCCCCGCAGGCCGCCATGAACCGCATCGCCTTGTCGATCTCGCGGGCCAGGGCGTCGTAGCGGGCGTTGGCCGCGTTCGCCGCGAACCCCCGGTTCCACTCGTGGACGAGGCGCAGGTCGGCGAAACCGCCCGTGGTGAAGGCCCGGATGAGGTTCAGCGTGGCGCTGGAGGTGTGGTACGCGCGCAGCAGCCGGCGCGGGTCCGCGGCCCGGGCCTCCGGGGTGAAGGCGTAGTCGTTGACGGCGTCGCCGCGGTAGGCGGGCAGCGTCACGCCCTCGCGCGTCTCGGTGCCGGAGCTGCGCGGCTTGGCGAACTGCCCCGCCATCCGGCCCATCTTGACGATCGGCAGCCCCGCGCCGTAGGTGAGGACGGCCGACATCTGCAGCATCGTCTTCAGCCGGCGGCGGATGCCGTCCGCGGTGGCCGCCGCGAACGTCTCGGCGCAGTCACCGCCCTGCAGCAGGAACGCCTCGCCGCGGGCGGCGGCCGCCAGCTGCCCGCGCAGGTCGTCGCACTCACCGGCGAAGACCAGCGGCGGGTAGGACGCCAGCTCGGCGCGGACCTCGTCGAGGGAGACGGGGTCCGGCCACTCCGGCTGCTGCGCGGCCGGCAGGTCGGGCCACGAGATCGGCGAGGTCGCGGGAGGGGTACCTGGCGTGCTCACGGCTCCAGTCTGGCACCCGCCGCAGCGGTGCAGGACCACCACGCGGCGATGTCCACGGCCCGGGCGCGGGCGGCGGGCCCGGGCACCTCACCACCGCACGCCGGCGGTCTCCGCGATGCGCGCCGCCGGCACCGTCTTGAGCACGCCCGTGGCCTCCGACAGCGGCACCTGCACGACCGAGGTGCCGCGCAGCGCGGCCATCGTGCCGAAGTTCCCCTCGGCGATCGCGGTGACGGCCGACAGGCCCGAGCGGGTGCCCAGGATGCGGTCGGCCGCCGAGGGGGTCCCACCGCGCAGCAGGTGCCCCAGCACCGTGACGCGGCTGCTCAGGCCGGGGATGCGCTGCGCCAGCTCCCGCTCCAGCCTCTCGCCCGCCCCGCCGAGCTGCACGTGGCCGAAGGCGTCCAGCGGCGCCCCCGTGGTGACCTCCGCGTCACCGACGGCGGCGCCCTCGCTCACCACGGCGAGCGGCGCCTCGCCGCGCTCGAGGACCTCGCGCACGGTGGCCGCCACCTCGTCGAGGTCGACGGGCACCTCCGGCAGCAGCGTGACGTGCGCCCCGGCCGCCATCCCGGTGTGCAGCGCGATCCAGCCCGCGTGCCGCCCCATCACCTCCACGATCATCAGGCGGTGGTGGGAGGCGCCGGTGGTGTGCAGCCGGTCGCAGGCCTCCACCGCGGTCTGCACGGCGGTGTCGAAGCCGAACGTGAAGTCGGTGGCCGACAGGTCGTTGTCGATCGTCTTGGGCGCGCCCACGACCGGCACCCCCGCCTCGTGCAGGGCCGTGGCCACCCCGAGGGTGTCCTCCCCGCCGATGGCGAGCAGCGCGTCGACGCCGAGCTCGGCCAGCGTCTTGCGGATGCGCTCGACGCCGCCCTCGACCGCGAGGGGGTTGGTGCGGCTGGAGCCCAGCACCGTGCCGCCCACCGCCAGCAGCGGGCGCACCCGCTCGGTGTCCAGCGGCGTGGTCAGCCCCTCCAGGACGCCCTTCCAGCCGTCGCGGAACCCCACGAACTCGAAGCCGTGCCGCTGCGCACCGGCGATCACGGCGGCCCGGATGACGGCGTTCAGGCCGGGGCAGTCCCCGCCCCCGGTCAGCACTCCGACGCGCACGTGCTCTCCTCCCCCGGCCACGGCGTCGTGACCGGCTCCGCACCCGCGGGCGCCCTGCCCGCGGGTCCTGCCGCCGGCTGCCGCCGGGCGGGTGGTGGTCCTCGCGGGGGGGATGCTGCCACCGCCGGGTGCCGCACGCGCGGGCAGCCCCCGGCGTGGCGCGCCTCAGCGTCCTGGCGCCGTGCGACCGCCCGGTGCGCCACCGGCGGTCCCGTCCCGGCGCCCCGGCGCGCGCTTGGCCTCGGCGGCGTAGACGTCGACGTACTCCTGCCCGGACAGCTTCATGATCTCGTACATGATCTCGTCGGTCACCGAGCGCAGCACGAACCGGTCGTCCCGGCGGCCGGCGTAGCGGGAGAAGTCCAGCGGCCGGCCGACGACGACGCTCACCCGCCGCACGCGCGGCAGCCGGGTCCCCGCCGGCTGCACCAGGTCCGTGCCGATCATCGCCACCGGCACGACCGGTGCCCCCGACTCGAGCGCGATGCGGGCCACCCCGGTGCGGCCGCGGTAGAGGCGCCCGTCCGGGGAGCGCGTGCCCTCGGGGTAGATGCCGAACAGCTCCCCGGCCGCCAGCACGCGCACGGCCTCGTCGATGGCCCGCCGGCTCGCCCCGCCCCCGGAGCGGTCGACGGGCAGCTGGCCGATGCCCCGGAAGAAGCCGGCCGTCAGCCGCCCCCGCACGCCGCGGCCGGTGAAGTACTCCGACTTGGCGATGAAGGTGATCCGCCGGGGGACCACGACGGGCAGGAAGAGCGGGTCGGAGAAGGCCAGGTGGTTGCTCGCGAGGATCGCGCCACCGGCGGGCACGTTCCCCAGCCCGTGCACCCTGGGCCGGAACACCGTCTTGACCACGGGCTCGGCGAGCAGCAGCTTGATCAGCCAGTAGAGCACGGGCTGCTCCGGCCTCCTCGCGTCGCGGCGCGGCGCGCCGACGGCGGCCGTCGCCGGATGCTACGGCCTCCCCGCGGCCGCGGCAGGTCGGCCCGGTGCGGCGGGTGCGCCGGACGGGTGGGCCGGACGGGTGGGCCGCCGCCGCCGGGCCGGTCGAACGCCTCGACGCCCGCTGGTGCGCGTGCCACCATGGGTCGTGCCCGCGAACCCCGACGAGACCGGTGACCCCGGCGGCGACCTGGACGTCGACGCCGTGTTCGCGGAGATCGTCGCGCGCTGGGACACCCCCTCCTCGCCCGCGCGCGCCGCGGAGGTCGCCGGCGAGGAGGACCGCGAGTCCCCCTCCACCGCCGCGCCGGAGGCCCGCCGCACCGTGCTGCCGCTGCCGCGCGCACCCGTCGAGGCGCCGCCCCCCGCACCGCAGCGCGACACCGTCCCCGACGCGGCCCCCGCCCGGGGCGGCAGGCCCGAGGACGAGGAGCCCGACCCCTTCGCGGCCGACGGGTTCGTGCCGCCGGAGCCGCCGCCGCTGCCCCGCGACCTCGTGGTCTGGGCGGCCTGGGCCGGTGTCCTCGGCGGGCCCGTCGTCCTCCTCGTCGCCGCCGTCGCCCGCGGGCACCTGCCCGGTCTCGTCGCGGCGATCGCCGCCGCCGCGTTCGTCGCCGGCTTCGCGACCCTCGTGCTGCGGCTGCCGTCCCGGCGCGAGGACGACGACGACGACGGCGCGGTGGTCTGAGGACCCACCGCCGCGCCGGGCGCGTCAGGCCGGTGGGACGAGCAGGTCCGCGCGCACCGGGCGGTGGTCGGTCGCCACCACCAGGTCGGCCGCCGGGGCGGCGACCTCCCCCGCGTCGCGCACCCCCAGCCCCGCGCCCACGAGCACCGCGTCGATGCGGCGGCGCGGGTGCCGGGCCGGGAAGGTCGCCGGTGCCGACGCCGCGCCCAGCGGGTCGCGCAACCGCTCGCGCAGGAACCGCTGGGCCGAGCCCTCCGGTCCCTCGTTGAGGTCACCGGCCACCACGACCCGCTCGCCCGCCCCCGCCAGGACGGACGCCCCCGCGGTGTCGAGGTCCTGCAGCCGGCGGCAGTGGTCGAGGCGCTCACCGGCGTCGAGGCCCAGGTGCACGCTGCGCACGCCCACCGGCGGGGACCAACCGCCCGGACCGGGCACCCGCAGCAGCACCTCGGCCGCACCGCGCCGGCGCACCGGCCGCCGGCCGCGCCACAGCGGCACCGGCAGCGCCCGCACCCCGGCCGCCAGCACGTCCGGGCGCGGGGAGACGAGGACGGCGGTCCCGGCCCCCGCCCGCCCCGCGGCGCACACCCGCAGCCCGCAGGCCGCGGCGAGGGCGGGCAACCGGGAGGCGGTGAGCAGCCGGGTGGGCGCCTCCTGCAGGCAGACGAGGTCGGCGGCCGCGGCCAGCAGCACCCGGGCCAGGGCGGCGCGGTCGTCGGCGAGCTCGTGCACGTTCCAGCTCACCAGGCGCAGCGGCAGCCCCCCGCCGGGGTCGGGTGCGGGGTCGCGTCCGGTGCCCAACCCCGGCTCACCCCCAGCCGCGGGACAGGTCCGCGGCACCGACGAGCCCCGCCGCGGGTCCCAGCTCCGCCCGCACCAGCCGCAGCTCCGGGCGGAACCCGCGGCCGGTCAGGGTGCGCCGGTACGCCTCCCACGCCGGGCCGAGGAGCAGGTCACCGGCATCGGACACCCCGCCGCCCACCACGACGGTGCCGGGGTCCAGCGCGGCGGCGAGGTTGGCGATGCCGATGCCCAGCCAGCGGCCGACCTCCTCGAACAGCTCCACCGCCGCCGCGTCGCCGTCCTGGGCCGCCGCCGTCACCAGGGGACCGGTGATGGCCCCCGGATCGCCACCGGCCCGCTCCAGCAGGCCCTGCGCCACGGGCGAATCGGCCCGGGCCAGCTCCCGCGCCTCCCGCACCAGGGCGTTGCCGGAGGCGTACTGCTCCCAGCAGCCGCGGTTGCCGCACTCGCAGCGGTGGCCACCGGGGACGATGACCATGTGGCCGAACTCCCCGGCCAGCCCGTGCCTGCCGCGCTGCACCCGCCCGGAGTTCACGATCGCCCCGCCGATGCCCGTGCCCATCGTGACGCACACCATCCGGCTCTCCCCGCGACCGGCCCCGAAGCGGTACTCCCCCCACGCGGCGGCGTTGGCGTCGTTCTCCACCAGGGTGCGCCGCCCCACCCGCCTGCCGAGGCGGGCGCGCACCCGCCGCTCCACCGCGTCCCGCAGCGGCTCGTGCCGCCACGCCAGGTGGGGGGCGAAGAGCACGCTCGAGCGGTCGGCGTCGACGAAACCCGCCGCGCCGATGCCGACGGAGACGACCTCGTGGCGGGCCGCCAGCTCCTCCACGACCTCGGCGATGACGTCCTCGACCGCCTGCGGGCTCTTGGTGGGCGTCTCGCGGCGGACCTGGCTGAGCACCCGCCCCTCGCCGTCGACCACGCCCGCCGCGACCTTCGTGCCGCCGATGTCGACGCCCACCGCCGGGCCGTCCCCGATCAGGGCGCGGCGCGTCTGCTGCCGCAGGCGCTGCTGCAGCTCGGTGCGGCGCGGGTCGGGCGAGGGCCGGCGGGTGCGGCGCGGAGCGGGCACAGTGGCTCCCTGCGGTCGGGGTGGTGCTCAGAGGGTGCGGGCGAGGTCCGCCGCACCGATCATGCCCGCGTCGTTGCCGAGCTCCGCGAGCCGCAGCGGCGCCGGCGCCCGGTGGCCACCGCCGGACAGGCTCGCCGCGAAGCTCTCCCGCGCGGGGGCCAGGAGCAGGTCGCCGGCGGCGGAGACCCCGCCGCCCACGACGACGACGGCCGGGTCGAGGACGGCGACGAGGCTGGCCGCGCACTCCCCCAGCCAGCGCCCCAGCTCGGCGAGCAGCTGGACGGCCGCGGGGTCGCCCTCGACGGCGAGGCGGGTCACGAGCGGGCCGTCGATCGCGTCGACCTCCCCGCCCGCCGCGTCCAGCAGCGGCTTGCCCGGGGCCTCGGCGCCCCGCACCAGGGCGCGGGCCTCGCGCACGAGGGCGCTGCCGGAGACGTACTGCTCCCAGCAGCCGCGCTGCCCGCAGCCGCAGGGGTGCCCGCCGGGGACGGCGCGGGCGTGCCCGACCTCCGCGGCGGCACCGTGCGCGCCGCGCTGCAGGTGGCCGCCGGCGATGATGCCGCCGCCGAGGCCGGTGCCGACGGTGAGCAGCAGGACGTCGTCGACCGGCGCGCCGTCGCCGCCGACGGCCCCGCCGAAGCGGTACTCCCCCCAGGCGGCGGCGTTGGCGTCGTTCTCCACGACGACCGGGCGCTCCAGCACCGCCTCCAGGCCGGCGCGCAGCGGCTCGTCGCGCCAGGCGAGGTTGGGGGCGAAGACGACGGTGGAGCGGGCGGCGTCGACGAACCCGGCGGCGGCCACGCCGACGGCGGTGACGGTGTGGGTGGTGGCCAGCTCCGCGACGGCGTCGGCGACGGCGGCCCGGATGTCGGCCGGCGCCTTGGCCGGGGTCTCCCGCCGGGTGCGGGCGACGACGACCCCCTGCTCGTCGACGACGCCCGCCGCGATCTTGGTGCCGCCGATGTCGATGCCGACCGTGTGCGCCATGGATGTCCTCAGCTCCCGGACGGGCGGCGCCCACCGGCACCGCCCCGTTGAGTCGTCTCCCGGCCGCGCGCTCGTGCACCGCCGGCCAGACCGCGGTGCACCCGCCCGGGCCCCCGCGGCAGGTTAGCGCCCGCGGTGCCCCGCGGAGGAGGGGCGCTCAGAGCAGGAGGCCGGCCACGGTGGCGAGCAGCAGCAGGAGCAGGGCCAGGGCCGCCGCACCGCCGGCGGCCAGGAGCCGGCCGGAGCGGCGCGAGAGGCCGCGCGGGCTGCCGGTGCGGGTGCTGGCGGCCAGTTCGGCGAGGAGGCGCTCGGCCACCCGGTCGGCGTCCGGGTCGGCGTCCGGGTCGGCGTCCGGGTC
>NZ_BAABIL010000102.1:0-10763 GCF_039542765.1 Kineococcus glutinatus | reverse complement strand
GGGTAGGGCGGGAGTCGCGCGAGCCGGGCCCGGCGTCCGGTCCCCGCCCCGGACCGGTGGTCGTCGCAACCGCACCTCGCCGCCGGGCAGCAGGGTGCACCCCCTCACCCCAGCAGCAGCCGCTCCAGGGTGTCGGCGACCCAGTCCGCGTACGCCGGCACCGTCCAGCCGCGCTGCCCGACGAGCATGTCGATCACCTGCGGGCTGAGCACCGTCCAGAGCACGTCGGCGGCCCCGGCGGCGTCGAGGCCGGGCCGCAGCGCCGCGGCGAAGGTCGCGGCGATGCGCGCGAAGTCCTCGTGGCGGCGCTGCTCGTACTCCCGCCACGCCGGCGCGACGGCCGGGTCGGCCGCGGCGGCCTGCTGGAAGGCGCGGAACACCGGCACGACCGGTTCCAGGCCCTCGACCACCGCCTCGCGCAGCAGGGCCAGCTTCTGCCGGGGATCGTCGGCCTGCAGCACGCGAGCCAGCGGGGGCCGTTCCAGCAGCGGGACCGGCTCGTCGTCGCCGGCGATCGCCCGGTCGACGACGGCGAGCAGCAGCGCGGCCTTGCCGCCCTGGGCGTGGACCGTCTCGACGGAGACCCCGGCCTCGGCGGCGATGGCGCGCATGGTCGTCGCGGCGTAGCCGTCGGTGCAGAACAACCGCCGGGCCGCGTCGAGGACGGCGGCCCGTGTCCGGCGCGCCTGCTCCTGGCGGAGGGTGGAGCGGTAGGGCCTTGACGTCGGCTCCGGGTTCACTACAGTCATGGTGTCCTCACTCCAGTCGAGCTGTGACGAATATGGTAGCAGCCGGGTGAGGCTCCGGCGAGGAGGCCGACCATGACCACGACCACCGCTCCCGCGAGCACCCCGGGGACCGCCGACCGGCGGCCGCGGCTGCTCAACCCCGGCGGTTCGACCTCCCGGGTCGTCGCCGCGGACGCGCGGGCCCTCTACGCCCTCGTCGCCGACGTGACCCGCACCGGGGAGTGGAGCCCGGAGTGCCGCTCCTGCACCTGGCTCGACGACGCGGGCCGTCGGGCGCGGCGGCGGGTGGACGAGGTCCGGCCCGGCGCGCGCTTCCGGGGCACCAGCCGCTGGGGGCTGGCGCGCTGGTCACGCACCTGCGAGGTCGTGTCCGCCGAGCCCGGCCGGGAGTTCGCCTTCCGCACCGTGCCGCACGGGGGCGCCGACGACGCGACGGTGTGGCGCTACCGCTTCGAGCCGGTGCCCGGCGGAACCCTCGTCACCGAGTCCTACGAGATCACCCGGGGCCTGCCCCCGCTGGCCGAGCGCATCGCCGCGACCCTGCTGCCGCACCACCGCGACATGCGCCCGCACATGGCCACCACCCTGGCGCGGCTGGCCGCCGTCGCCGAGCGGGGCCCGGACGCCGACCAGCTCCGGCTGCCCGGGCAGGCCGCCGCACCGGCGGGGCCCGTCGACGTGGCCGGCATGTACGTCATGCACCACGCCCTGCGGCGCGACCTGACCGCCTTCGCCGCCGCCGCAGCCGCCACCCCGCTGCACGAGCGCGCCACCTGGCGGGCGCTGGCGCGGCGCTGGGGCCGCTTCGCCCACGTCCTCCACAACCACCACACCGCCGAGGACGAGGGCCTCTGGCCGGTCCTCGTCGAGCGCACCGCCGCCGCCGGGGACACCGCGGGCCTGGCGACGCTGGAGGCGATGGAGGCCGAGCACGCGCGGATCGACCCGCTGCTGGCGGCCTGCGCCACCGGGTTCGACGCGCTCGCCGCGCGCGCCGACGAGCGGGCCCACCGCGACCTCGTCACCGGGCTGCGCCGGGCGCAGCAGGAGCTCGGGAACCACCTCGGGCACGAGGAGCGCGACGCGATGGCGCTCGTGCAGGCCCACCTGTCCCCCGCCGACTGGAAGCGGTTCGAGGTGGAGCACGCCGCCGCCGGCTACCGGCTGCGCGACATCCCGTTCGGCGCGTGCTGGGCGATGCACGAACTGCCCGCCCGGGGCCGGCGGTTCTTCGACGACCAGCCGGTCCCGCGCCTGCTGCACCGGCTGCTGCACCGCTGGTTCGAGCGCGGCGAGCGCCGGGCGTTCCGCCACGCCACGGGTGCCTGAGCGCCGCGGCCGTGCGCGGGGGTTCCCGGCCGGACCGGTCCGGGGGCGGACGCGGCGCCCGCTCGCTACCGTCGGACCTCGTGGTCGAAGCAGGTCGGGCACGCGGACCGAGGCCGACGGGGGTCAGGTACCACGATGACGGACCAGCCGCCCACGCCAGCCCCTCCCACCGCGCCCGGCGCCGGCCGGAGCCGCCGGTGAGCGAGGTGGGAGCGGGTGGGGGCGGTCTGCACGAGCCGGACCTGCCCCTCGACGAGGGTGTCGGCAGCGACCGCGTGCGCTCGGCCGCCTTCCACCAGCTGCCCTGGTACGCCATCGCCTACGAGGGCCCCGAGCACCGGGTCGTGGCCCTCAACGCCCAGATCCTGCGCGTCCTCGGCGGGTTCGACCCGCTCGGCCTGCGCGCCGCCGACGTCCTCGTCGGCACCGAAGGCCAGGGGATCATCGAGATCTACGACCGCGCCTACGCCGGCGAGCAGGCGCTGCTCACGCGGATGCGCCTGGCCGTGGCGACGCCGCACGGGCACCAGGAGGAGATCGTCCTCGACTTCGAGGTCAGCCCGTTCCGGGACCGGCACGGCGACATCGTCGGGATCCTCGGCGTCGGCCGCGACGTCACGGCCGCCGTGCGCCGCGAGGAGGCCGACGCCGCGGCGGCGGCCGAGCTGGGCCGGCGCTACCGGCGCGCGACGGACGTGGTGGCGGAGGTCCAGCGCGCGCTGCTGCCGGCCCGGCTGCCGGTGCTGCCGTCGGTGGAGCTGGCGGCCGGCTACGTCGTCGCTGACGCCGAGCAGGCCGCCGGCGGGGACTGGTTCGACGTCCTGCCCCGCCCGGACGGCTCGGTGGCCGCGGTGGTCGGTGACGTCGTCGGGCACGGGGTGGCGGCCTCGGCGGTGATGGCGCAGCTGCGGGCGGTGGCCCTGGAGCGCCTGCACGCCGGGGCGGACCCGACCGAGGTGGTCACCGCGCTGGACCGCTTCACGCAGGTGGTGCCCGCGGCCCGCTCGGCGACGGTGTGCGTGCTCGTGCTGGACCCGCGCACCGGGACCTTCGACCACTGCTCGGCCGGGCACCCGCCGCCGCTGGTCGTCGACGTCGGCGGGGGCAGCCGCTTCCTGGACCCCAGCGGCGCCCCACCCCTGCACGACCCCGTGCGGGACGCCGCCGAGCGCACCGCCCGGCGCGACACGCTCGGCCCCGGTGAGCTGGTGCTGCTGTACACCGACGGGATCGTCGAACGCCCCGGCGTGCCGGCCACCGCCGGGACCGTCGAGCTGGCGCAGGTGGCCGCCGCGGCCGCCGCCGACCGGCTGATGCCGGTGTTCACCCTGCCCTCGGCGGTGGACCGGACCACCGCGCAGACGCTGGAGCGGCTGACCCGCGTCACCGGCTCCGGCGACGACATCACGCTGCTGGCGCTGCAGCCCACCGCCCCGCTGGCGGACCTGCACCTGCGCCGGCACCTGACCCGGGCCGGCCTGCCCGCGCTGCGGGCCGAGCTGCGCGCGTGGCTGGGCGGCGGGCGGGTCGCCGCCCAGGCCGTCGACCAGCTCGACGAGATCGTCGGCGAGTTGTGCGAGAACGTCGTCGAGCACGCCTACGGCCACACCCGGCGGGACGGGCACGGGGGCGGTGGCGGGGCGCCCCGCGGGGACGGTGGCGGCCCGGTCGGCCTCGACGCCCGGCTCGACGAGCTCGGCACGATCACGCTGTGCGTCAGCGACGAGGGTCGCTGGCGTCCTCCGCCCGCGCCCGCCGTCGGCCGCGGTCTGGGGCTGGCCATCGTCGAGGACCTCGCCGAGGACGTGCGGATCGACCCCTCACCGCACGGCACGAGGGTCACCGTCGGGTTCCGGCCGTGGACGTTCCCCCACAGCGGCGATCCGCGGCCCGCGCGCGTGGTGCCCGAGCTGTTCGACGTCTACACCGCGCACCACGCGGACCGGTCGGTCCTGACGGTGCGCGGACCGGTCGACGCCGCGAACGTGCCCGAGCTCGACGCCGAACTGGCGCTGGCCGTCGTGCCCGGGGCCCCGCCGCTGACGGTGGACCTGGCGCAGGTCACCGTGCTCTCCAGCGCGGCGCTGCACGTGGTGCGCCACCGCCTGGCGCAGGCGCGGTCGGCCGGTGTGGACGCGCACGTGGTGAGCGGTCCCGGCACGGTCGCCCACCACGTCCTGGCCCTGGTCGGCCTGGACACCCGCACCGGCCCGGCGTAGACCTCGCCCCGGCCTCCCGTCCCGGCCGGTCAGCCCGGCCCGTCGCCCGGCACGTCGTCCTCGTCGCCCGCCCGGGCGTCCTCCCAGCCCGCGGCCAGCTCGACCACCAGCTGCTCCAGGTCGGCGGCCGGCACCCTCGGCGCGCCCGGCCAGGTGCCCCAGTCCGACCACGCGATGTCCGTGGGCGTGCCCGGGTGGCGCACGAAGACGTGCTGGTGGAAGTGCTGCACCGCCATTCCCACGATCATCGTGAAGACGTACTCCGTGGCGAACCGCGCCGACAGCACCCGCGCGCCCGTCCACGCCGCCTCCGCGACCGCGCCCATCTCCGCGCGGGTCAGCAGCTGCCAGCGGTCCACGTGCCGGCGGCTCTCCACGAACAGGTAGCCGGCCACGCCGCGGCCGCCGGGGTCACCGGCCGGCCGGTGGGTGACGACGACGAGCTCGTCCTCCCACACGATCGGCCCGGCCAGCGGCCCCAGGCCCTGGTGCTTGGCGCAGATCGCGCAGTTCGCGGCGGTGCTCACCCCCCCCACGCTAGAGCGCGGGCGCGGGGTCGTCAGCGCGGCGGGCGGCCCCCGGTCGGCGGCGGTGCCCGCGCAGCGCCTGGCACGCTGGCGGCATGACGGGCAGCCACCCCACCGACCCGCTCGCGGCCGTCGCGTGGCCGCTGCGCACCGAGCGGCTGCTGGTCCGCCGGGCCGAGGCCGCCGACGCGGACACCACGTGGGGCTACCGGCACCTGGCGGAGGTCGCCCGGTGGGTGGGGGTGCAGCCGGCGGACCGCGCGCGGTGGCGCGACCTGCTGGCCGAGCGGCTGCACCGCACGCTGGTCGTCGAGCTCGGCGGGCGGGTCGTCGGCGACCTGATGGTGAGGATCGAGGACGGCTGGGCCCAGCACGAGTGCGCGGGGCGGGCCCGCGGCGTGCAGGCCGAGCTGGGCTGGGCGCTGGACCCCGCCTTCGGTGGCCGCGGGTACGCCACCGAGGCCGTGCGGGAGCTGCTGCGCGCGTGCTTCGAGGACCTGGGCCTGCGCAGGGTGACGGCGAGCGCGTTCGCCGCGAACGAGGCGTCCTGCCGGTTGATGGAGCGGGTGGGCATGCGCTGCGAGCTGCGGGGCGTGCGCGACTCCCTGCACCGGGACCTGGGCTGGGTCGACGGGGTCGGCTACGCCCTGCTGGCCGAGGAGTGGCACGGGCGGCAGCCGGCCTGACCCCGGCACCGGGGCCCGGTGGTGCTGTCGGACGGGCGTGCCAGGGTGGTCGCGTGACGCTGGACGACCTCGTGCGGCTGCGCCGGGCCCGCGACCGGGTGGACCGGGAGTACGCCGAGCCGCTCGACGTGCCGGCGCTGGCGCGCACGGCGCTGATGTCGCCGGGGCACTTCTCCCGCAGCTTCCGCGCCGCCTTCGGCGAGACGCCCTACGGCTACCTGATGACGCGCCGGGTGGAGCGGGCCAAGGCGCTGCTGCGCCGGGGGGACCTGACGGTCACCGAGGTCTGCGTGGCGGTGGGGTGCACGTCGCTGGGTTCGTTCAGCGCGCGGTTCAGCGAGCTGGTCGGAGAGAGCCCGAGCGCCTACCGGGACCGCTGCCACGACGGGGGCGCCACCATCCCGGCCTGCATCGCCCGGCGGTACACCCGACCGGTCAGGAACGGAGAAGCCCGCCCCGCCACCGCGCCCGTAGCGTGACGGGCATGGGCATCGAACTCTCGCAGTGTTTCATCGCCGTCGACGACCACGACAAGGCGCTCGCGTTCTACCGCGACGTCCTCGGCCTGGAGGTGCGCAACGACGTCGCCTTCGAGGGCATGCGCTGGGTGACCGTCGGGTCCCCGTCGCAGCCGGGCGTGGAGATCGTCCTGGAGCCGCCCCTGGCGGACCCGAACGCCTCCCCCGCCGACCGGGCGGCCATGGCCGAACTGCTGGCCAAGGGTCTGCTGCGCGGCGTCATCTTCACCACCGACGACTGCGACGCCACCTTCGAGCGCATCCGCGCCGCCGGCGGGGAAGTGCTGCAGGAACCGGTCGACCAGCCGTACGGCGTGCGCGACTGCGCCTTCCGCGACCCCAGCGGCAACATGCTGCGCTTCAACCAGCCCCGCGGGTAGCGGCCTCCCCCGGCCCGCGCGCGGGAAACTCCCCCGCGGATCGCGCGCCCGCACTGACATGCTGGCCGGGTGATCGGGGATGCGCGGTTGCGGGAGATCGCGGAGCGGCTCGTCCGGGTCCCTGGCGTGCAGGCCGTCGCACTGGGCGGCAGCCGGGCCCGTGGCGACCACACGCCGGCCTCCGACGTGGACCTGGGGCTCTACTACCGCCCGCCGCTGGACGTCGCCGCGCTGGGCGAGCTCGCCCGCGAGGTCGCCGGCCCCGACGCGCAGGTGGGCGCGCCGGGGGCCTGGGGGCCGTGGGTCGACGGCGGCGGCTGGCTGAGCGTCGACGGCACCGCGGTGGACTGGATCTACCGCGACCTGGACCGCGTGCAGCACAGCTGGCGGCAGGCGCAGCGCGGTGAGCTGGTCTGGCACGCGCAGGCCGGCCACCCGCTGGGGGTTCCCGGTTTCGCCTACGCCGGCGAGGTGGCGCTGGCCGTCGTGCTGGCCGACCCCGGCGGTGAGCTGACGCGGCTGCAGCGCGCGGCCCGCGAGTACCCGCCGCGGTTGCGCGAGGCGGTCGTCGGTTCGCTGTGGGAGGCCGCCTTCCTGGTGGGCGGTGCCCGCAAGGCGGCTCCCCGCGGGGACGGCGCCTACGTGGCCGGTTGCCTGTTCCGCGCGGTCCTGCTGTGCGCCCACGCGGTGCACGCCCACGCCGGCCGGTGGGTGGTCAACGAGAAGGGCGCGGTCGCGGCCGCGGGGCGGCTGCCCGCGGCGCCGGAGGGGTTCGCCGAGCGCGCCCAGGCCGTGTTCGGTTCCCTCGGCGCGGATCCGCGGGGGCTGCAGGCGGCCCTGGACGCCGCCGAGCGGCTGGTGGCGGACACCGAGCGGACCTGCGCACCGGGCCGCTAGGCTCGACCTCCCACCCGCAGGTCCGACGAGCGGACAGAGCACCTGGGAGCGACCCGTGCAGGGCGACCCGCGACCCGACGCACCGAGGTCCCCGGAGAACGAGGCCATCGGGCTCTACTACGACGACTTCGCTCCCGCGTACGTGCCGGGGTGGCGTTCCCTGCAGCACTACGGCTCCCTCGTCGCGGACTTCCTGCTGCGCACCGTGACCCCCGAGTGCCGGGTGCTCGACGTCGGGTGCGGGCCGGGGCAGCTGACGAGGAACCTCGCCCCGGACGTCTCCGTCACCGGCGTCGACCTGTCACCGCGGATGCTCGCGGTCGCGCGCACCGAGCGGCCCGGGGGCCGGTACGAGCAGCACGACTTCCACGACCCGCTGCCGGGCGGCTGGGGACGTTTCGACGTCGTCGTCGCCGTGGGGTGCCTGGAGTTCTGCCGCGACCTCACCGCGACGCTGCGAAACCTCGCCGACGCGTGCGCGCCCGGGGCGCGGCTGCTGGTGGGCGTCGTCGAAGACCGCACCGCGCGGGAGCCCGGTCACTCCCGGCGCGCGTTCTCCGAGGACGGCCTGCCGGGGGTCGACATGCACTGCTACGACGCCACCGCGCAGCTGGCCGCGGTCACGGCCGCGGGGTTGTCCCCGTGGTCGTACCGGTTCGTCCCGGCCTGGCGGCACGAGGAGTACTCCTACGTCGTGCAGTACGGGTTGTGGGAACTGCGCAAGGACGCGCCGCGCCCGTGACGGGCGTCACGGGCGCGGCGCGGCGAGCGGTGTCACACCCGGCGCTGCCGCACCGTCCGACGGGCATGACAGCGAACTCGCGCCGGGCCCTGCTGTGGGTCCTCGTCGTCCTGGGTCTCTACGTGGGGATCTGGGCGGGGTTCTTCCCGGCCTCCTTCCACGCGTCCTTCCCCGGGCCGTTCAGCTCCTGGGTCGCCCTGGACGGGCCGTACAGCGAGCACCTCGTCCGTGACGTCGGGGCCTTCAACCTGGCCCTCGCGGCGGCCGGCGCGGCGGCCACCCGGTACCGCGCCGCCGGTCCGGGCCGCGTGGTGGGGATCGCGTGGGTCGTGTTCTCGGTGCCGCACCTGGCCTACCACCTGGGGCACCTGGGGCACCTGGGTGCCGTGGACGCCGTCGCTCAGGTCGTCTCCCTCGCCGTCCCGCTCGCGGTGGCCCTGCCCCTGCTGCTGCCCGTCCGCGGAAGCACGCCGACCGGTGCGGTGCGCAGGAGCCAGGCGGCGAGCCAGGCGACCCCGGCGGCCAGCACGAGCAGCCCGAGGTCGAGGACGAGTTCGGGGACGAACGCGCGCAGCGCGACGGGCACCGACCCCGCGGCGTAGAGCGCCAGGGCGCCGCGCGGCGGGATCGCGGTGCGCGCCAGGGTGGCCGTGAAACCCAGGGAGCCGACGAGGAAGAGGACGGAGGCGGTGGTGAGGGCGACGCCGAGCGGGCCGGCGCGCAGCTCGGTGATCTGCGCGGGGTCGAGCCGGGAGAAGACGAGGTTGATGACGAACTCCACGCCGACGAGGGCCCCGAGCGCGACGTAGTTCACGGCGGAGGCGATCCGGCCGAGCAGGCCGATCCGGGAGGCGCAGACGAGGTAGAGGCCCGTGACGAGGGCGAGGGCGAACACCTCGCCCAGCGGGGCGACGAGCTGGGTGAAGGGCGTGGTCGGGACGAGCTGCGCGCGCTTGGCGGCGTTGACCACGAGCACGGCGGCGGCGAGGAGACCGGCGATCCCGGCGGCTCCGTGCAGGGGCGGCAGCGGGGGCGCGGTGGTGGTCGGGGCGAGGGTCGTGGACACGGGTACCTCCAGGGCGGGGACCGGAAACCAACTCATGCACTCTCGCACCGATCAATGCGATATCGCAACACCCGTCGTTATGCTGTCCCCGTGCCCGGCCCGAAGAACGTGCTCGTCGACATCTGGCTGCTGTCCTGCGTGTCCACCGCGCTGGTCGCGGAGGAACTGGCCGAGCACCCGCTGTCCGTCGACGAGTTCGCCCTCTACGGCCTGATCAGCGACCTCGGGCCCGTGACGGCCACCCAGCTGTCCCAGTGGACGGGCACGTCCGCGACCACGCTGTCGGCGATGCTGCGCCGCTGCCAGGCCCGCGGGGAACTCGCCCGCACCCCCAACGCCGCCGACCGGCGCAGCGTGTTCGTGGAGCTCACCGACCAGGGCCGCGCGGTGTACCGGGCGGCGCTGCCGGCGCTGGCCCGCGCGCTGGAACGCCTGCAGCGCGACGAGCCCCCGGCCGAGGAGGCGCGGTACGTGCTGCAGCAGGTGGACGGCGCGGTCCGCGACGCGCTGGGGCTGCCCGCGAGGCCGTACCGCGTCGAGGCACCGGGGTTCGCCGCGGACGACGCCGAAACCCCGCTGACCCCGGCGCAGGCGGCGGAGGTCCGCGCGTTCGCGGCGTGGATCCGCCACCGCGACGCCACCGGCGGCTGAGAACCCCTCGCGCACGCGGCGCCCCGGCGGGAGCATGGCGCCGGAGGAGGTGCAGGATGCAGCCGGAGCACGGGGAACCCGCGGCCGGGCCGTGGCAGGTGGTACCCGTCGACGACCTCGTCGAGCGGCTGCACGGCGGAACCGTCACCGGCAGGCCGCGCATCGTGGCCATCGACGGGCGCGGCGGGGCCGGCAAGAGCACGTTCGCCCGGCTCCTGCAGGAGCGCGTGCCGGGGTCGGCGGTGGTGCACACCGACGACGTCGCCTGGCACCACGCCTTCTTCGACTGGGCCGGGGTGCTGACCGAGCACGTCCTGCAGCCGCTGCGCCGGGGCGAGGCCGTCGACTTCCGCCCGCCGCCGTGGGTGCAGCGGGGCCGCCCGGGCTCGATCGCGGTGCCCGCCGGGCTGCGGGCGGTGTGGGTGGAGGGCACCGGCGTGCTGCGCCGGGAGCTGGCGCCGCTGCTGGACGCGTCGGTGTGGGTGCAGGTGGACCGGCTCGAGGCCGAGCGCCGGCTGCTGGAACGCGACGGCGACTCCCCCGAGCAGCTCCGGCACGTCGCGGAGTGGTTGCGCGAGGAGCACCCGTTCCTGCTGCGGGAGGAACCGTGGAAGCACGCCGACGTCGTGCTCGCCGGCAGCCCGGTCCTGCAGCACGACCCCGCCACGCAGGTGGTGGTCGCACTCCCCGTCACCGGCCGGGCCTGAGCGCGGGCAGCCCCGCCGGCCGGCGCCGGGTGTAACGGCGACGACATGGAGGGGTGTGGCGGCTCAGCGGGAGCCGCCGGAGGAGAGCTGTGATGACCGGACGGGACGAGCAGCGCCTGGACGGGCTGCTGCGCGAGGCGGACCCGGCTCCGCTGGACGCGGCGACCGCCGAGGCCGTGTACGAGCGGGCCTGGGCGGCGGTCCGGGCCGGCATGGCGGACCGGCCGCGCCACGACGACGGCGCACGGGTGGCCGCGCGGCGGCCGGACGTCCTCGCCGACGCCGACGCCGC
>NZ_BAABIL010000101.1:0-9364 GCF_039542765.1 Kineococcus glutinatus | reverse complement strand
GACGTCCGCGGACAGCAGCACCGCCGCCGGTGCGGCGGCGGCGGGTGCGGCGCTGGCCGGTGCGGCGGCCGCGGTGTCGAGCACGGCGGCCAGCGCGGTGACCAGGGCGGCGGCGGTCAGGGCGGTGCGGCAGCGGCGCGTGGACATGCAGCAGACGTCGGGCGCCGCCGCGGCCACCTTGAGCCGCGCGTGGCCGCCACCTGCGCCCCGAACGCGCCCCCACCGCCCCGGCCGGGGCGCAGCGCCGGGCGCCGCTCCGGCCGTGGGCTCCGGCCGTGGGCTCGGGCCGTGGGCTCAGGACGGGATGCGCTGCCCCTTGCCCACCACCGTAATCCCCGAGGGCGTCACCGTGAAGCCCCGCGCCCGGTCCTCCTCCGGGTCCACCCCCACCCGCGAGTCGTCGGGCACCACCACGTTCTTGTCGATGATCGCCCGCTGCACCACCGCGTTGCGGCCCACGTGCACGTCGTCCATCAGCACCGAGTCCGACACGTGCGCCCAGGAGTCCAGCCGCGCCCCGGGGGAGACGATCGACTTCTCCACCAGCGCACCGGAGACCACCACACCCGCGGAGATGATGGAGTTCACCGCGTGCCCGTAGGTGCCCTGCCAGCCGTTGACGAACTTCGCCGGCGGGTAGAAGTTCTGCGCCGTGATGATCGGCCAGTCGTAGTTGTAGAGGTTGAACACCGGCAGCACCGAGATGAGGTCCTGGTGCGCCTCGTAGTAGGAGTCGATGGTGCCCACGTCGCGCCAGTAGGCGCGGTCGCGCTCGGTGGCACCGGGCACGTCGTTGTCCTTGAAGTCGTACACCCCCGCCAGGCCCCGGCCCACGAAGTCCGGCACGATGTCGCCACCCATGTCGTGCTTGGAGTCGGCGCGGTCGGCGTCGCGGGTCACCGCGTCCACCAGCGCGTCGGTGTCGAAGACGTAGTTGCCCATCGACGCCAGCACCTCGTCCGGCGAGTCCGCCAGCGGCCGCGGGTTGGCCGGCTTCTCCAGGAACGCCGAGATCCGCCGCGGGTCGGCCGCGTCCGTCTCGATCACCCCGAACTGGTCGGCCAGCGACAGCGGCTGGCGGATCGCGGCCACCGTGCACGGCGCGCCCGTGGCCACGTGCGCGTCCACCATCTGCCGGAAGTCCATCCGGTACACGTGGTCGGCGCCCACCACCACCACGATGTCCGGGCGCTCGTCGTACACCAGGTTCAGCGACTGCAGGATCGCGTCGGCGCTGCCCAGGTACCAGCGCTTGCCCAGGCGCTGCTGCGCGGGCACGGACGCGATGTAGCTGCCGAACAGGTTCGACATCCGCCACGCCTGCGAGACGTGCCGGTCCAGGCTGTGCGACTTGTACTGCGTCAGCACGACGATCTTGCGGTAGCCGGCGTTGACCAGGTTGCTCAGCGCGAAGTCGATGAGCCGGTAGTTGCCGCCGAAGGGCACCGCGGGCTTGGCGCGGTCGGCCGTCAGGGGCATCAGCCGCTTGCCCTCCCCACCGGCGAGGACGATCGCGAGGACGTTGGGAGCAGCCACGTGCGCAACCTAGTGCCGCCACCGGCGGGTCGCCCTGCGGCACGCCCCGTGTGCACCGCGTGTCGCGGCGGCTAGCGTGGCGCCCCGCGGGGCACCGGCGGAGCGGCCGGCGGTGCCAGGAGCTGAGGAGCGGGCAGTGCGCGTCGACGTCCTGACCAAGGAGTACCCCCCGGCGGTCTACGGCGGCGCCGGCGTCCACGTCGCCGAGCTCGCCCGCGCCCTGCGCGGCGCCGGGCGCCTGGACGTGCGGGTGCGCTGCTTCGGCGAGGCCCGCGACGAGCCCGGCACCAGCGCCTACCCCGAGCCCGCCGAGCTGGCCGGCGCCAACGCCGCCCTGCGCACCCTGGGCGCCGACCTGCCCATGGCCGCCGACTGCGCCGGCGCCGACCTGGTGCACTCCCACACCTGGTACGCCAACCTCGCCGGGCACCTGGCGTCCCTGCTGCACGGCGTTCCCCACGTGCTGTCCGCGCACAGCCTGGAACCGCTGCGCCCCTGGAAGGCCGAGCAGCTCGGCGGCGGCTACGCCCTGTCCTCCTGGGTGGAGCGCACCGCCTACACCGGCGCCTCCGCCGTCATCGCCGTCTCCGCCGGCATGCGCGCCGACATCCTGCGCTCCTACCCCTTCCTGGACCCCGCGCGCGTGCACGTGGTGCACAACGGCATCGACGCCGCCGACTGGGCCCCCACCGGCGCCCGCGACCTGCTGCCCGCCCTCGGCGTGGACCCCGACGCCCCCAGCGTCGTCTTCGTCGGGCGCATCACCCGCCAGAAGGGCCTGCCGCACCTGCTGCGCGCCGCCCGCGAGCTGCCCCCGCACGTGCAGCTGGTGCTGTGCGCCGGCGCCCCCGACACCCCCGAGATCGCCGCGGAGGTCGAGCACCTGGTGCGCGAGCTGCAGCAGACCCGCTCCGGCGTGGTCTGGCTGCAGCGGCACCTGTCCCGCCCGGAGCTGGTGCAGGTCCTCTCCGCCGCCACCACCTTCGTGTGCCCCTCCGTCTACGAACCCCTCGGCATCGTCAACCTGGAGGCCATGGCCTGCGGCGCCGCCGTCGTCGGCACCGCCACCGGCGGCATCCCCGAGGTCGTCGCCGACGGCGAGACCGGCTGGCTGGTGCCCATCGAGCAGGTCGACGACGGCTCCGGCGCCCCCGTCGACCCCGACCGGTTCGTCGCCGACCTCGCCGCCGCCCTCACCGAGGCCACCGCCGACCCCGACCGCGCCCGCGAGCGGGGCCGGCGCGGGCGCGAGCGAGCGGTGGCGGACTTCTCCTGGACCGCGATCGCCGAACGCACCGAGGCGGTGTACCGCTCCGTCCTCGACCCCGCCGGGACGCGCCCGTGAGCACCCCCGGCGCCGGGCCGCGGCCGGGGGAGGCGATGCACCGCTTCGACGCCGCCACCGCCGACCTGGCCGCGCAGGTGCTGCGCCGGGCCCGCGAGCGCCTGCAGCTGGACCCCGTCCCCCTCGACGCCCCCCGCAGCCCCGCCGAGCTCACCGCCGCCGCCGGGCAGACCATCACCGCCGCCGGCCTGGGCGGGCAGGCGGCCCTGGACCTGTTCTGCGACGTCCTGGCCCCCGCGTGCCTGTCCACCGACCACCCCCGCTACCTGTCCTTCATCCCCTGCGCCGCCACCGAGGCCGCCACCCTCTTCGACCTCGTCGTCGGCGCCTCCTCCGTCTACGGCGGCTCCTGGCTGGAGGGCGCCGGCGCCGTCTACGCCGAGAACCAGGCGCTGCGCTGGATCGCGGACCTGGCCGGCCTGCCCGCCGGCGCCGGCGGCGTCTTCGTCCCCGGCGGCACCACCGGCAACCTCTCGGCCCTGCTGGCCGCCCGCTCCGCCGTGCGCGCCCGCGAGGGCCACCGCCGCCCCCTGAAGGTCGCCGCCGCCGCCACCGCCCACTCCTCCATCGCCTCCACCTGCGACGTGCTCGACCTGCAGGTGGTGCCCGTGCCCGTCGACGCGCGCACCGGCCGCCTCACCGGCGCCGCCCTCACCGCCGCCCTGGGCACCGACCGCTCCGACCTGGCCGCCGTCGTCGCCACCGCCGGCTCCACCAACCTCGGCACCGTCGACGACATCGCCTCCGTCGCCGACTACTGCCACGCCCCCGACACCGCCGGCACCCCACCCACCTGGCTGCACGTGGACGGCGCCTACGGCGGCGCCGGGCTGGCCGCCCCCACCGTGCGGCACCTGTTCACCGGCACCGAGCGCGCCGACTCCTTCATCGTCGACCCCCACAAGTGGCTCTTCGCGCCCTTCGACTCCTGCGCGCTGCTGTACCGCGACCCCGCCACCGCCCGCGCCGCGCACACCCAGCGCGCCAGCTACCTCGACGTCCTCACCGAGCGGGGGGAGTGGGACCCCGCCGACTACGCCATCGGCCTGACCCGCCGCGCGCGCGGCCTGCCGTTCTGGTTCTCCCTGGCCGCCCACGGCGCCGACGCCTACACCGCCGCCGTCGAGCGCACCCTGCAGGTCGCCCGCGCCGCCGCCGCCATGGTCGCCGGGCGCGCCGAGCTGCAGCTGGTGCGCGAACCGGACCTGTCGGTGGTGGCGTTCTTCCGCCGCGGCTGGGCCACGGCGGACTACACCGCCTGGAGCGAGCGGCTGCTGGCCGAGCAGTTCGCCTTCGTCGTGCCCAGCGCCCACGAGGGCCGCACCTGCCTGCGCCTGGCGATCGTCAACCCCCGCACCGGCGAGGACGACATCGCCGCCGTCCTGGACACCCTGCGCTGAGGGCACCGGGCCGCGCGAGCCCCCCGCGCCCACCCGTCCGGGCGCACCGGTCACCGCCGCCAGCCCCGCCGCGCGGCTCAAGCGCACCCCCCGCTGCGCCGATGCGGTGAGGGCACCGACTCCTCACCGCAGCACCTCCGCACGCCTCGCGGCGGGCGCGGCGGGTCGTCGGACGCGCACCAGCCGACGACCCGGAAGGACCCGCAGGTCCCATGCCCCTCACCAAGAACGGCGCCAAGGCCGCCATCCCGGCCGCCCGTCCCGCTTCCTCCGCCCTCGCCCCGGCCGCCCCGGCCACCCGCAGGGACGCCCGCGAGTCCGAGGAGGCGCGCCGCCGCGCCCGTTCCGTCGCCAAGCAGCAGCAGGCCGCCGAGCGCATCGCCGCCGCCACCACCGAGCTGGCCGCCTCCACCGCGCAGTCCGTGGAGGCCTCCCGCCAGCTGCGCGACGCCATGCAGCAGATCGCCGCCGGCGCCGAGGAGGCCTCCGGCGCCACCCAGGAGTCCCTGGCCGCCACCAACCAGGTCGTCACCTCCATCCGCACCCAGCAGGAGACCGCCAAGCGCGTCTCCGAGGCCACCAACACCCTGCAGACGCTGCTGGCCGAGACCACCGAGGGCATCTCCACCCTGGTCGCCAACGTCGGCGAGGCCGCCGACCGCCAGACCGCCTCCGTCACCATGATCACGGAGCTGGAGAAGCAGGCCGAGGAGATCGGCACCATCGTCGCCGCCGTGGCCCGCATCGCCGACCAGACCAACCTGCTGGCCCTCAACGCCGCCATCGAGGCCGCCCGCGCCCGCCAGCACGGCAAGGGCTTCGCCGTCGTCGCCGACGAGGTCCGCACCCTCGCCGAGACCTCCGAGCGCTCCGCCTCCCAGATCCGCGAGCTCATCGACTCCATCCGCACCGGCGTCACCGCCGTCGCCGAGGGCGTGCAGCGCTCCGCGGACACCTCCCGCGCCGAGGTCGCCAAGGGCAAGGAGATCACCGACTAGCTCTCCGCGATCCGCACCGACATGGTCGTCATCGCCGACGGCGCCGCCGAGATCGCCGCCGCCGCCGTGCAGAGCGAGAAGGCCTCCCAGGAGGCCCAGCTGCGCAGCGAGGAGATCGCCGCCGCCGCCGAGCAGCAGTCCGCGGCCGCCGAGGAGTCCCTGCAGACCGTCGACCAGCAGGGCGCCGCCCTGCAGCAGGCCGAGGCCGGCTCGCAGGCCCTGTCCGAGGTCGCCGACGAGCTGCGCGGCTCCGCCGACATCGGCAAGTCCGCCGAGGACGTCGCCTCCGCCGCCGAGGAGCTCGCCGCGGCCGCCGAGGAGATCAACCGCGCCGCCACCCAGATCTCCACCGCCATCTCCCAGATCTCCACCGGCGCCCAGACGCAGTCCGCCAAGACGCAGGAGGCCTCCTCCGCGCTCGCGCAGATCGAGACCGGCGCCCAGCTGGCCGAGTCCCGCGCCGGCGTCGCGATCGACAAGGCCGACGAGATGATCGGCGCCCTGGGCACCAACAAGACCGCCGTCGACTCCATGATCACCGCGATCTCCGCCGCGTCCTCGGCCGCCAAGGAGTCCGTCAAGCAGGTCGTCGAGCTGGAGATCGTCTCCCGCAAGATCGACAAGATCGTCGACGCCATCGCCAACGTCTCCATCCAGACCAACATGCTCGCCGTCAACGGCTCCGTGGAGTCCGCCCGCGCCGGGGAGTACGGCAAGGGCTTCGCGGTCGTCTCCACCGACATCCGCAACCTCGCCCGCGACTCCGCCGACAACGCCGAGCGCATCAAGGACCTCGTCAAGGAGGTCCAGGACCGCATCGTCGCCGTGCGCGCGGACCTGGAGGAGACCTCCCGCCAGGCCCTCGTCGAGGTCGAGCGCGCCAAGGCCTCCACCGCCCGCCTCGTCGAGGTCGAGCGCGACATGGGCGTCGTCCGCGAGGGCAACGAGCAGGTCCGCGGCGCCTCCCAGGAGATCGCCGCCGCCCTCGGCCAGGTCAAGACCAGCCTCGACCAGATCTCCGCCGCCGCCAACCAGGCCGACACCCTCTCCACCCAGGCCGCCGCCGCCGCCAAGCAGCAGTCCACCGGCGCCGACGAGCTCGCCAGCGCCATCGAGGAGATCGCGGCCCTGGCCGACGAGCTCCAGAACGGCTGACCCGGATCCCGGAACAGCGCCACCACACCGGATCCGAGCAGAGGGGCAGTGCCATGAGCACGATCGACACCACCGTCCAGGACCTCGGCGACGCCGACGTCCTCGACGGCACCCTCGCCGCCGACCCGCGGGACGGGGACGCCGCACCCGGCGTCCCCGCCCCCCGGCACGCCCCCTCCGACGCCGCCGACACCGGCGGCGCGCAGGACGGCGACGGCGGCGAGAGCACCGACTACGTCACGTTCGAGATGGCGGGGGAGTCCTACGCGGTCCACATGGAGCGCGTGCAGGAGATCATCCGCATGTCCGAGCTCATCCGGGTCCCCCTGGGCCCGCCCGCCCTGGAGGGCCTGGCCAACCTGCGCGGCCGCGTCCTGCCGGTGGTGAACCTGCGCCGCTGCTGCGGCCTGCCCTCCACCGAGCACGACGAGGCCACCCGCATCGTCGTCATCGCCGCCGGCGGCGCCACCCTCGGCCTCGTCGTGGACCGCGTCACCGCCGTCGTCTCCGTCGAGCCCGACCAGCTCGAGCCCGCCGACGGCGTGCAGTCCACCGTCCGCTCGGAGCTGCTGGCCGGCGTCCTCAAGCACGACGGGCGCCGCATGACGACCATCCTGGACGTCCAGCACCTCGTGCGCGCCGAGTTCGCCGCCCTGGCCCGCACCGCCACCGCCGGCGCCACATCCGGCACCTGGACCCCCAGCGCCGACGGCGGCGAGGACGACACCGACGACACCCTGGAGCTGGTCTCCTTCGCCGTCGACGGGCAGGAGTACGCCCTGCCCATCGACCGCGTCCAGGAGATCGTCCAGGCCCCCGAGCGCATCACCGCCGTCCCCAACGCCGCCGAGCGCGTCCTCGGCGTCATGGACCTGCGCGGCGGGCTGCTGCCCGTGGTCAGCCTGCGCCGCGTGTTCGGCATGGAGGTCACCCCCCTCCAGCCGCACAACCGCATCGTCGTCATCACCGTCGAGCGCGACGGCCGCTCCGGCCTCGTCGGCGTCGTCATGGACACCGTCCGCGAGGTCCTGCGCGTGCCCGCCGCCCTCGTCGGCGCCCTGCCGCACGTCGTCTCCGGCGGCGGCACCTGCCGCGAGGTGGAGTCCGTCTGCCGCCTGGAGGACGGCCGCCGCCTGGTCTCCGTCCTGGCCGCCGACGCCCTCGTCGACGCCGACGTCGCCGACCTCGCCGAGGCCGGCACCCCCGAGCTCACCACCACCGAGGAGGACGACCTGGTCGACGACGGCCGCGGCGACGACGAGCTCCTCGTCGTCTTCCGCCTCCAGGGCGAGGAGTACTGCGTGAACGTCGACGCGGTGCAGGAGATCATCCGGGTCCCGGACAACCTCATCCGCGTCCCCCGCACCCTCGACTTCGTCGAGGGCCTGGTCAACCTCCGCGGCGCCGTGCTGCCGGTGGTCGACCTGCGCACCCGCCTGGGCCTGGACCGCTCCGAGCGCGACGAGCGCCAGCGCATCGTCGTCCTCATCATCGACGGCATCCGCACCGGCTTCGTCGTCGACTCCGTCGCCGAGGTCCTCAAGGTCGCCAACACCGAGCTCGAGGCCGCTCCCCAGCTGTCGGAGGAGCAGGCCAAGGTCGTCACCCGCGTGGCCAACCTGCCCCGCACCTCCCGCATGCTCCTCGTCCTCGAGCCCGACCAGCTCCTGGGCCGCGAGCAGATCGCCGCGCTCGCCGAGGAGGCGAGCCTGTCCCGGAAGGCCGCATGATCCGATGGTGAAGGTCCTCGTCGTCGACGACTCCGCGCTCATGCGCAAGGCGCTGAAGACGATGCTCACCGACTCCGGCGACGTCGAGGTCGTCCTCGCCCGCAACGGCGAGGACGCCCTCGACGTCCTGGGGAGGGAGAAGCCCGACGTCGTCACCCTCGACATCAACATGCCCGTCATGGACGGGCTCACCTGCCTCGCGGAGATCATGCGCGAGCAGCCCACGCCCGTGGTCATGGTCTCCTCCCTCACCGAGCGCGGCGCCATGGCCACCCTGGAGGCCCTCGAGCTCGGCGCCGTGGACTACGTCGCCAAGCCCGGCGGCACCGTCTCCCTCAACATGGCCGACGCCACCGCCGAGATCGTCGCCAAGGTGAAGAAGGCCGCCGGCGCGCGCGTGCGCGCCGGCGGCTCCCTCACCGCCCGCCTGCGCCGCCAGCGCGAGGAGGCCGCCGCCGCGCCCCGGCTGCAGCGGCGCAGCACCCCCGGCTCCACCCGCAGCACCGCCGAGTCCGCCGCCGACCTCGTCGTCATCGGCTCCAGCACCGGCGGCCCGGCCCTGCTGTCCACCCTGCTGGCCGACCTGCCCGCCGACTTCGCACCCGCCGTCGTCATCGCCCAGCACATGCCGGCCTCCTTCACCGGCGCCCTCGCCGGCCGCCTCGACGCCGCCTGCGCGCTGCCCGTGCAGGAGGTCACCGCCCTCACCAAGGTCGAGCCCGGCCACGTCTACGTCGCCCGCGGCGACGCCGACATGGTCCTCACCCGCCGCGGCGGCGACCTCGTCGCCCGCCCCACCCCCGCCGGCTCGCAGTACCGCTGGCACCCCAGCGTCGACCGCCTCACGGCCTCCGCCATGGAGTGCGTCGACCCCACCCGCACCATCGGCGTCCTGCTCACCGGCATGGGCGACGACGGCGCCGAGCAGATGGCCGCCCTCAAGGCCCGCGGCGGGCGCACCGTCGCCGAGTCCGAGGACTCCGCCGTCGTCTGGGGCATGCCCGGCCAGCTCGTCGCCCGCGGCGGCGCCAGCCAGGTCCTGCACTCCGCCGACATCACGGCGCAGGTCCTCGCCTGGGCCTGAGCGGCACCCGCGCTCCCGCCGCGGGGCGGGTCGCGCACCGCCGCCACCCGCCCCGCGGCGCCCGCCCGGCCGGCCCGCACCCGACCGGCCCGCACCCGACCGGCCCCGGTCAAGTC
>NZ_BAABIL010000100.1:0-7428 GCF_039542765.1 Kineococcus glutinatus | reverse complement strand
GTCTACGCCGTCATCGCCCTGGCCTGGGCCGCGGCCCTGGCCTACTCGATCCGCGAGCACCGCAGGGCTCCGCTGGACGTCCACAACAACGTCGACAAGGCGGTCGAGCAGCAGGTCGAGCGGGTCCAGCCCGACCCGGTCTGACGGATCCGCAGCACGGCGAAGGCCCCCGGGGGGAGAACCCCCGGGGGCCTTCGCCGTGCTGCGGGCCGCACCGGTCGGGGCACGGGTCCCGCTCGCGTCAGGACCGTCCGGCCACCCGGTGCGCGGACAGCGCACACGCCAGCGCCGCGGCCACCGCGGCGCGGCGCAGGACGTGCGCCCGCTCCCAGCGCGCGCGCTCCAGCCGCCAGCCGGGCGGTTCCCGCTCCGGCGACCAGCTCCGCAGCCTCTGGTTGATCGGGACGTGCACCCGGACGGCGAGGGCGGCGGCCGCGGCGACGGCACCGACCGCGCCCACCCGCAGCGCACCACCGGCCGCCGCCCCTGCCGGCGCCGGGCGCCGGGTCGCGCCGGCCACCAGGGCGGCGACCCCGGTGAGGGCGCTGAGCCCCGACAGCGCCGGCGCCAGCCGCCGCATCACGGCGTCCACCGGCACCTGGTGGGCCAGGTAGTCGCGGTAACCGCTGCCCCGGCGCCGCCGGCCGAAGGGGTCGGGCACGATCGCGGTCGCCAGCAGCGCGGTGGAGGCGGTGTGCGCCACCGCGACCCGGTGGCGCCACGAGCGGGCCGCGGGCTGCGCCGGCATCAGTCGCGCGTCAGCTTGCGGTACGTGACCCGGTGCGGGCGGGCGGCGTCCGGACCGAGCCGCTCGACCTTGTTGGCCTCGTAACCGGCGAAGTTGCCCTCGAACCAGTACCAGCTGGCCGGGTTCTCCTCGGTGCCCTCGTAGGCGAGGATGTGGGTGGCGACCCGGTCGAGGAACCAGCGGTCGTGGCTGACGACGACCGCGCAGCCGGGGAAGTCCAGCAGGGCGTTCTCCAGGCTGCCCAGCGTCTCCACGTCGAGGTCGTTGGTCGGCTCGTCGAGGAGCAGCAGGTTACCGCCCTGCTTGAGGGTGAGGGCCAGGTTCAGGCGGTTGCGCTCGCCGCCGGACAGGACGCCGGCCGGCTTCTGCTGGTCGGGGCCCTTGAAGCCGAACGCGGAGACGTAGGCCCGCGAGGGCATCTCGGTGTGCCCGACCTGGATGAAGTCCAGGCCGTCGGAGACGACCTCCCACAGCGTCTTCTTCGGGTCGATGCCGCCGCGGCTCTGGTCGACGTAGGAGATCTTGACGGTCTCGCCGATCTGGAGCTTGCCGCCGTCCAGCTCCTCCAGGCCCACGATGCTCTTGAACAGCGTCGTCTTGCCGACGCCGTTGGGACCGATGACGCCGACGATGCCGTTGCGCGGCAGGGAGAAGGACAGCCCGTCGATGAGGGTGCGGCCGTCGAAGCCCTTCTGCAGGTCCTTGGCCTCGATGACGAGGCTGCCCAGGCGCGGGCCGGCGGGGATCTGGATCTCCTCGAAGTCCAGCTTCCTGGTGCGCTCGGCCTCGGCGGCCATCTCCTCGTAGCGGGCCAGTCGCGCCTTGGACTTCGTCTGGCGGCCCTTGGCGTTGGAGCGGACCCACTCCAGCTCGTCCTTGAGCCGCTTCTGCAGCTTCTGGTCCTTCTTGCCCTGGACCTCCAGGCGGGCGGCCTTCTTCTCCAGGTAGGTGGAGTAGTTGCCCTCGTAGGGGTAGGCGCGGCCGCGGTCGAGCTCCAGGATCCACTGGGCGACGTTGTCGAGGAAGTACCGGTCGTGGGTGACGGCGAGCACCGCGCCGGCGTACTGCGCGAGGTGCTGCTCCAGCCACTGCACGCTCTCGGCGTCGAGGTGGTTGGTGGGCTCGTCGAGCAGCAGCAGGTCGGGCTTCTCCAGCAGCAGCTTGCACAGCGCGACGCGGCGGCGCTCACCACCGGAGAGGTGGGTGACGGGCGAGTCCGGCGGCGGGCAGCGCAGCGCGTCCATCGCCTGCTCAAGCTGGGAGTCCATGTCCCACGCATTGGCGTGGTCGAGGACCTCCTGCAGCTCCCCCATCTCCTCCATGAGCGCGTCGGTGTAGTTCGTCGCCATCTCCTCGGCGATGGCGTTGTAGCGATCCATCTTGGTCTTCAGCTCGCCCAGGCCCAGCTGGACGTTCTCCAGGACGGTCTTCGTCTCGTCCAGCGGCGGCTCCTGCAGCAGCATGCCGACCGAGTAGCCCGGGCTCAGCCGCGCCTCGCCGTTGGACGGCTGGTCGAGCCCGGCCATGATCTTCAGGACGCTCGACTTGCCGGCGCCGTTGGGGCCGACGACGCCGATCTTGGCGCCCGGGTAGAAGGCGATCGTCACGTCGTCGAGGATGACCTTGTCGCCGTGCGCCTTGCGCGCCTTCTGCATCGTGTAGATGAACTCGGCCATGGCCACAAGGCTAGTGGTTGCCCGGGCGGCCCCACCCGGCCGTGCCCGGCGCCGGGCGGACGGGTGGGGCCCGGCGCCGGGCGGCAGCGGTGGGCGGTGGCGGTGGCCTCAGCCGACGAGGACGTCCAGCTCCTCCACCGCGCCCGGCTCCCCCGCCGCTGCGCGCCCCGCGGCCTCCTCCTCGAAGCCCGCCGCGAGCGCGTCGGCCGCGGCCCGGTGCGGCACCTCGGTGCGCTCGACCTTGGGCACCCGCTGGAAGTCCCCCGTGCCGTACTGCAGGTCGTGCCCGATGGAGCCGGCCTCGATCTCCAGGCTCCAGCGGCGCACGCCCTCGACCTCGTACTCGCGCACCCGCAGCCGGCCCTGCACCGCCACCGGCTGCCCCTTGCGCAGGGAGCGGGCCGCGTTGAGCGCCAGCGCGCGGAAGCACGTCACGGTGAACCACGTCGTGTCCGCGTCGTACCAGCGCCCGTCCGGGTCCCGGCGCCGCGTGGTGGAGGCCAGCCGGAAGCTCGTGATGGGCGTGCTGTCGTTGACCACCACGTGCCGCACGTCGGTGGTCACGTTGCCCGTCACCGACACCTGGATCTCGTTCACGTCGCCCTCCTCGTCCCCGCACCCTGCGGGGTCGGCGACGAGGCTGCCCGGCCAGCCGGCCGCACCCGTCCCGCGGCGGGCGCGCTGTGGACGCCCCGGGCCGGCGCGGCGGCTGTGGACGGCTCGCGATCCGGCCGCGGGACGGCCCCTCGCCGCTAGGCTGCGGGCCGCAGGCGCCCGTAGCTCAGCGGATAGAGCACCCGACTTCTAATCGGATGGCCGCAGGTTCGAATCCTGCCGGGCGCGCCGGTGGCGCTGCACGTCAGGCGTCCGCCCGCGCGGGCAGGAGCTCGGCCAGCAGCCGCTCGACGTGGCCGCGGATCTCGTCGCGGATGGGGCGGACGGCCTCGACGCCCTTGCCGGCGGGGTCCTCCAGCTGCCAGTCGAGGTACCGCTTGCCGGGGTGGAAGGGGCAGGCGTCGCCGCAGCCCATGGTGATGACGACGTCGGAGGACTGCACGGCCTCGGGGGTGAGGACCTTCGGCGTCTGCTGCGAGATGTCGATGCCGACCTCGGCCATCGCCGCCACCGCCGCGGGGTTGACGGCGTCCTTCGGCGCCGAGCCGGCGGAGCGGACCTCCACGGCGTCGCCGGCGAGGTGGGTGAGCCAGCCGGCGGCCATCTGGGAGCGGCCGGCGTTGTGGACGCAGACGAACAGCACGCTGGGCTTGTCGGGCATCGGGGACCTCTCGGCGGGACGGGACGGGACGGGACGGGATGGGACCGGGCGCGGACGGGCGGGACGGCAGGCGGCGCTCAGCCGCGGCGGGTGGGGGTCCCGGTGTCGGTGGGCACGACCGCGTCGCCCGCGCTCGCCCGCGCGTCGGGGTACAGGGCCAGGACCAGGGCCGCGCCGAGCCCGGCGCCGACGACCTGCGCGGCCACGAAGCCGGGCACGGAACCCGGGGCGATCCCCGCGAAGGTGTCGGAGAAGACGCGCCCCACCGTGACGGCCGGGTTCGCGAAGGACGTGGAGCTGGTGAACCAGTACGCCGCGCCGATGTAGGAGGCCACCGCGACCGCGGACAGGGCCGCGCGGCCGGAGCGCGCCAGCGCGAAGACCACCGCGACGAGCCCGGCGGTGGCGACGACCTCCGCGATGACGTGCCCGCCGGTGGTGCGCGCGGTGGTGGCGACCTGCCACACCGGCAGGTCGAACATGGCGTTGGCCAGCCACGCCCCCGCCACCGCACCGGCGGTCTGCGCGCCGGTGTAGGCGACGACGTCGCGGACGGGCAGGCCCGTGCCGCTGCGCCGGCCGAGGAACCAGTCGACGGCGGAGACGACGGGGTTGAGGTGCGCGCCGGAGACGGGGCCGAACACGAGGATCAGCACCCCCAGGCCGAACACGGTGGTCAGGGAGTTCTGCAGCAGCTGCAGGCCCACGTCGCCCGGGGAGAGGGTCTGCGCGGCGATCCCGGACCCCACGACGACCGCGACGAGCAGCGCCGTCCCGACGCCCTCGGCGAGCAGGCGCCGGGCCAGCGGCGGACGTGCCGGCTCCCGCGGTTCCGGGGACACGCCCCCTCCTCCCACCACCCGCCGGCGCGCGCCGGCGGGCACCACGGTGACGCATCCATCGACAGTCGTCAATCTCCGGGGCATGCTGAGCCGGTGGCCTCCGCACCGCCCACCCCACCCCCCGCGCCGGGGACCGCCGAGGTCCCCGACGGGCGGGTCGGGACGGCCTGCTGCGCGCCGGCGACCGGCGCCGTGATGTCCACGGCCGAGGCCGACCGGCTCGCGGCCCTGCTCAAGGCCCTCGCCGAGCCCACCCGGCTGCGGCTGCTGTCCCTCGTCGCGGCCCACGAGGGCGGCGAGGCCTGCGTCTGCGACCTGACGGAGCCGGTCGGCCTGTCCCAGCCCACCGTCTCCCACCACCTCAGGATCCTCGTGGACGCCGGCCTGCTCACCCGCGACAAGCGCGGCGTGTGGGCCTACTACCGCCTGGTGCCCGAACGCCTCGCCCACGCCGCCCGCGCCCTCGACCCCCAGCGCCCCTAGGTCGCGGGCCGCGGTCGGCCCCGGTCGGCGGCCCCTCAGGCGATCCGCAGCGCGGCGGTCCGCCGGGACGCCTTGCCGGTGGCGGTGCCGTTGGTGGCGGCCACGGTGAAGGTCCAGCTGCCGGTGCCGACGTCCACGCCCACCGAGCGGCGGGCCGGGTCCGCCACGGTGGTGGTGCCCACCAGCACGCCGTTGCGGTAGCTCGCGACGACGTACCCGGTGAGGTCGCCGCCGCCGTCGCTGCGCGGCGCCGACCAGCTGATCGTCGCCCTGCCGCCGGAGGCGGTGGCCCCGACGCCCTCGGGCGCCGCCGGCGCGGTGATCGCGGGCACCCGGACCGTCACGCGCGCCGGGGCGCCCGTCCCGACGGCGTTGACGGCCGCGACGGTGAAGACGTAGGTCGACCCGGCCTCCAGCGTGCGGCGCAGCGAGGTGCCGGTCACGTCCTGCGAGCCCACCGGGGTGCCGTTGCGGGTGGTCGTCACCACGTACTTCGTGATCCCCGACCCGCCGTCGGTGCGGGGGGCGGACCACGTCAGGACGAGGTCGCGGCGGTTGCCGAGCGCGCCCCGGGCGCCGACCACCACGCCGGGGACGGCACGGGGGGTCAGGGCACCGGTGCGCGCCTCCGGGCCGAGGCCGGTCCGCGTCCGGGCCCGCACCCCGAGGGTGTAGGTGGTGCCGTTGACGAGCCCGGTGATGCTGACGCGGGAGGCCAGCGACGTCACCGTCCGGGCCCGCCGCGGCTGCGCCACCCCGTCGGCGTAGGGCGTCACGACGTAGCCGGTGACGGCCGCGCCGGCGACGGTGGTACCGGTGGCGGTGGCCTGCAGCCACGCGCCGGCGTCACCGGCCCCGGAGGCGGTGATCGTCGGAGCGGTGTCCGCCACCACGGGCGTGGGCGTGGGTGTCGGCGTGGGTGTCGGCGTGGGGGTCGGCGTCGGGGTCGGCGTCGGGGCGGGCGTCTGGGACAGCGCACCGAAGGTGACCTTGACGGTGGCCACGCCACCGGCCGCCGCGGTGACGGTGACGTGCAGGTCCCCGGCGCGGGTGGAGAACGTCCGGCCGACGGGCAGCGCGGCGTCCAGGTCGGTGCGCGTGCGGGCCGGGTCGGTCGGCGTGGCGTCCACCACCGCGGTGGTCAGGCCCCGGCCGCTGGTGAAATCGACGTGCAGGACCCGGACGCCGGGCTGCAGGGGAACGCCCCCGCGCAGGACGCGGGAATCGGCGCCGGCGTCGGCGCGGTACTCCAGGTAGTACGCGTCGGAGCCGTTGACGACCTTGAGGACCTTGGGCTCGCTGCCGGTGGTGGCGGCCAGCGCGCGCAGCCGCACCTCGCCGGTGGCGGTGACGGTCCGGACCTCGGCCGGGGCGAAGCCCAGCGCCGCGCGGCGGACGGCGTTGAGGGAACCCACGCCGTTGTAGTCGTCGGGGTCGGAGTAGCCCATCACGTCGTAGAGGTCGCCGTACTCCACGTAGCGGGCCGGGGCGAGCCACGCCGAGCCGTCGTGGCCGGCGCCGCAGGAGCAGCCACCGGTGCCGGAGACGTAGTTGGAGTGCCCCATGCCCAGGTTGTGGCCCAGCTCGTGGGCCAGCGTGGACTGCGACACCGTGGTGACGGTCACCGCGCCGAAGTCGGTGAGGGAGCCGATGGTGCCCAGGCCCATGCCGCAGGCGCCGGCGGCGGCCTCCGGCGCGATGACCACCAGGTGCGTGGCGTCGTCGAACGTGAAGCCGCTCTGCTCGGCCGTCTCGTTCCACAGCCCCGCCATGTCCGAGCAGGGCTGCTGCGACTGCCGCCAGGGCACGACCCGGTCCACGACGAAGGAGATGCGGCCGCCGGTCTGGGAGGACCAGTAGTCGGAGGCCTTCTGCAGGGCCTGGCGCGCCTGCGCCTCGGTGGTGCTCCCGGCGCCGAACCCCCTGGGCGCCACCATCGCCACGGTGACGCGGTGCGCGCCGGAGGTGGGGGCGGAGAGCAGGGTGGCACCGGCCACCGGGTCGGCGGAGACGACCTCGACGGCATCGGCTCGCGCGGACGCGGTGACGGTGAGGCGGAACTCCCCGCCGGCGCGCAGGCCCTCGGCCGTCGCGCCGGTCAGGCGGACCAGGTCGCCGCCGGTCCGCAGGTAGGTGGCGAAGACCTCCTGCCCGGCGATCTCGGCCAGCTCGACCCGGGTGACGGTGCCGCTGACGACGGCGCGCTGCCCGGCGCGCACCAGCTGCTGCGGGGCGCCCACGGTGTCGACGGGGCCACCGCCGGTGCGGTCGTGGGTGTTGACCGGCGCCGCGGGGCGCGCGACGGGCGCGGCCGCAGCGGGCGGTGCCGCGACGGCCGGCAGCGCGGCGGCCGCGACCGCGGCGGCCAGGGCACCGGTGCCCAGCGCGGTGCCCAGCCTGCGC
>NZ_BAABIL010000099.1:0-2099 GCF_039542765.1 Kineococcus glutinatus | reverse complement strand
CGACGCGCCGGTGGCCGACGTGGCCGACCACCTGCCGCTCGACCCCGCCGACCCGGGCGTGCTGGCGGTGCTGGCGCAGCGCTGGGGGCTGCAGAGCAGCGTGCAGCGGCTGCTGGACGCCCTGGCCGGCGCCGGGGCCGGCGCTCAGGCCACCGAGGAGTAGGCCACCACCCCGCGGCGCACCCCGTCCAGGGCCTGGCGCGCCACCGCCCGCAGCGCGTCGTCACCGGCGGCCGAGGCGATCTGGTCCAGCAGGTCCACCAGCTGCTTGCAGCGGCGCACGAAGTCCCCGGCGGCCAGGTCCGCCTCGCGCAGCACCTCCTCCAGCCGGTGCCCGCGCGCCCAGCGGTGCACCGCCCAGGCCAGGCCCGCGTCCGGTTCCCGGGTCGGCGGCACGTGGTGGGCCTCCTCCAGGTCCGTCAGCTCGCTCCACAGCCGCACCGTGGCGGCCATCGCCTCCTCGGTGCCCCGCGGCAGGCGCACCCCCGTGCCCAGCTCGTCGCGGCGGGACTCGTGCACCAGGGCCGAGACCACCGCCGCCAGCCCCGGCCCGTCCAGGCCGCGCCAGGCGCCGCGGCGCAGGCACTGCGCCACCAGCAGGTCGGTCTCGGAGTACAGCCGCCGCAGCCGGCGGCCCTCCTCGGTGACCGTGGAGCCGTCGGCGCTGAGGTAGCCGAGCTCGGCCAGCAGGTCGCACACGTGGTCGAAGGTGCGGGCGATGGTGCCGGTGCGGCTCTCCACCCGCTTGGCCAGCGCGCGCGTCTCCCGGCTCAGCTTCTCCTCCCGCAGCGCCCAGCGGGCGTGCTCCTCGCGGTCGGTGCAGCCGTGGCAGGGGTGGGCGCGCAGCGCCGCGCGCAGCTGCGCCAGGGTCTCGTCCTGCTCGGCGGCCGACGCCGGCCGCACCCGGCCCGGCAGCGGGGCGCCGCCGCCGATCTCCGCCAGGGCGTTGCGCAGGCTGGAGGCCAGGTCGCGGCGGGCGTGCGGGCTGCGCCAGTTGAAGTCCTTGGGGACCTTCACCCGCGCCACCCGCTCCACCGCGGCGGGCAGGTCGGTGGCGCTGATCAGCTTCACCTGCCGGTCGGAGGTCAGCACCCGCGGCTGCGGCCCGTCGAAGCCGCGCGGTGCGCCGGGGTCGACGACGACGGCGAAACCGGCGCGGCGCCCCCACGGCAGGCGGATCACGTCCCCGGGGCGCAGCCCCTCCAGGGAGGTGGCGGCCTCGGCGCTGCGCTGCACCTGGCTGGCGCGGCTCATCTCCTTCTCCCGCTCGCCCAGGGCCTGGCGCAGGCGGAAGTACCCGGTGAAGTCGCCCAGGTGGCAGGTCATGGCCTCGCGGTAGCCGGCGAGGGCCTCCTGCTGGGTGCGGATGCGCTTGGCCAGGCCCACCACGGCGCGGTCGGCCTGGAACTGCGCGAAGGAGGTCTCCAGGATGTCGCGGGCCGGCTGGCGCCCGACCTGCGCGACGAGGTTGACGGCCATGTTGTAGGTGGGCCGGAAGCTGGAGCGCAGCGGGTAGGTGCGCCGGGAGGCCAGCCCGGCCACGGCCTCCGGGTCGGTGCCCGGCGACCACAGCACCACCGCGTGGCCCTCCACGTCGATGCCGCGGCGCCCGGCGCGGCCGGTGAGCTGGGTGTACTCCCCCGGGGTGACGTCGACGTGGGCCTGCCCGTTCCACTTCACGAGCTTCTCCAGCACCACCGAGCGCGCGGGCATGTTGACGCCCAGGGCGAGGGTCTCGGTGGCGAAGACGGCCTTGACCAGGCCGGCGGCGAACAGGTGCTCCACGGTTTCCTTGAAGGTGGGCAGCAGCCCGGCGTGGTGGGCGGCCAGGCCGCGCTCGAGGCCCTCCAGCCACTCCCAGTACCCCAGCACCGCCAGGTCCGCGGAGGGGATCTCCGCGCAGCGCTCCTCCACGCGGCGGCGGATCTCGCGCTGCTCCTCGGTCGTGGTGAGGCGGATGCCCCACGTCAGGCACTGCTGCACCGCCGCGTCGCAGCCGGCGCGGGAGAAGATGAACGTGATCGCCGGCAGCAGGCCCGCGGCGTCGAGGACCTCCAGGACCTGCGCGCGCGAGGGCGTGGCCGGACGGGGCCCGCGCA
>NZ_BAABIL010000098.1:0-4880 GCF_039542765.1 Kineococcus glutinatus | reverse complement strand
GCCGCGGGGACCCGCTCGCCGCGGACCGGCACGGCGCGCCCCGCGGAACGGCGGTCCGCGTGGCAGCGCGACTACGTCCAGCGCATCGTGGCCACCGACGCGGCCGCCGCGGCCTTCGCGGCCTTCGCGGGCTTCTTCGCCCGCTTCAGCGACACCCCCGCCGACACCCGCAGCGTCTCCGGCCAGGCCGTCGTCGTCTTCGCGGTGCTCCTGCCGGTGGTGTGGGTGTTCGCGATGTTCGTCTCGCGCACCTACGAGCACCGCTTCCTCGGGGTGGGCTCGGAGGAGTTCCAGCGCGTCCTGCGCGCGGCCCTGGCGGTCGTGGCGTTCGTCGGCTCCACCTCGTGGGCCTTCGACCTCGACATCGCCCGCGGCTACGTCGTCGTGGCGCTGCCCCTGGCGACCGTGCTGACCCTGCTGGCCCGCTACGGCGCCCGCCGCCGGCTGCACGGCAGCAGGGTGCGCGGCGAGGCGAGCCAGACCGTCGTCGCCGTCGGGCACCGCGCGGCGGTCGCCGGGATGGCCCGCCAGATCCACCGCGCCTCCTACCACGGCATGCGCATCGTGGGTGCGTGCGTGCCGGGCGGGCCGGGCACGCAGGAGGAGGACGCCGAGCTCGCCGAGCTGGGCGTGGAGGTCCTCGGCAGCCTCGAGGACGTCGGCAGCGCCACCCGCGCGGTGGACGCCGACGTCGTCGCGGTCACCAGCTGCCCCGAGCTGGACGGCCCCGCGCTGCGCCGGCTCGGCTGGGAGCTGGAGAGCACCCGGGCCGACCTCGTGGTCGCCCCCGCCCTCACCGAGGTCATCGGCCCGCGCGTCGCGATCCGCCCGGTCTGCGGCCTGCCGCTGCTGCACGTGGAGCGCCCCGAGCTGGAGGGCATCCGCCGCCTGGCCAAGTCGACCGTGGACCGCATCGCCGCCTTCGGCGCGCTCGCCGTGTTCAGCCCGGTGCTGCTGGCCCTGGCGCTGCTGGTCCGCCTGGACTCCAAGGGCCCGGCCCTCTTCCGCCAGGAGCGCATCGGCAAGGACGGCAAGCCGTTCACGATGTACAAGTTCCGCTCGATGGTCGTGGACGCCGAGCAGCGCCTCATCGACCTGCGCGAGCAGAACGAGGGCAACGGGCTCCTCTTCAAGATGAAGGTCGACCCCCGCATCACCCGGGTGGGCCGCGTCCTGCGCAAGTACTCCCTCGACGAGCTGCCCCAGCTCATCAACGTCCTCAACGGCACGATGTCCCTCGTCGGCCCCCGCCCGCCGCTGCAGCGGGAGGTGGACGCCTACGGCCTGGACATGCGCCGCCGGCTGCTGGTGAAGCCGGGCCTGACGGGGCTGTGGCAGATCAACGGCCGCTCCGACCTCGACCTCGACGAGTCGGTCCGCCTCGACGTGCGCTACGTGGAGAACTGGTCCTTCACGTTCGACTTCATGATCATCTGGAAGACGTTCGGGGCCGTCCTCTTCGGCCGCGGCGCCTACTGAGCCACCCGCGGGCACGCGGCGGACCCCCGGCACCTCGAGGTGGCGGGGGTCCGCCGCGTCCGGCGCCCCCGCGGGGAGGCGCTCAGCCCCGCGCGGTGGTCTCGAAGGGGGCGGTCACCCGGCGCAGCAGCGCGGCCAGCGCCCGCCGCTCACCGGCGGGCAGCACCGCGAGCATCCGGTGCTCGGCGCGCACCAGGTCGGCCAGCGCCGCGTCGACCACGGTGGCGCCGGCGGGCGTGAGGCGGACCAGGACGCTGCGCCCGTCGTCGGGGGCGGGGCGGCGCTGCACGAGCCCGCGCCGCTCCAGCCGGTCCACCCGGTTGGTCATCGTGCCGCTGGTGACGAGGGTCTGCACGACCAGCTGGCCGGGGGACAGCTCGTGCGTCCCACCCGCGCGGCGCAGGGCGGCCAGCACGTCGAACTCCCACGTCTCCAGCTCGTGCGCGGCGAAGGCGCCACGACGCAGCCGGTCGAGGTGGTGGGCGAGGCGCGCGACGCGGGAGAGGACCTCCAGCGGCTCCACGTCGAGGTCGGGGGCCACCCGCCGCCAGGCGGCGACGATGCGGTCGACCTCGTCACCGCCGGGCGGCGCGGACGGGCCGTCGGCGGGGGGCATGCCGCCGAGCCTAGGGCAGCGGCCCGGTGGGCCCGGCGCCCTGCGCGCGCACCTCGGGAGCGGGGACGGGGGCGGCCCGCCGGCGCACCGCGGCGCGCGAGAGCGCCGGGGCGCGCTCCAGGCCCGACAGCCCGTTCCAGGCCAGGTTCACGATGTGCGCGGCCACCTCGTCCTTGGACGGGCCGCGGTTGTCCAGCCACCACTGCCCCGTCATGGCGATCATCCCCACGAGCATCTGCGCGTGCATGGGGGCCATCTGCTCGGGGAAGCCGCGCGCGGCGAAGGCGTCGGAGAGCAGGTGCTCCACCTGCCCGGCGATGTCGCTGATGAGGCTGGCGAAGCTGCCGGTGGCCTGGGTCACGGGGGAGTCGCGCACCAGGATGCGGAAGCCGTCGCTGGAGGCCTCGACGTAGTCCAGCAGCGCCAGCGTCGCGCGCTCCAGCAGGAGCCGGGGGCCGCCGCGGCCGTTGAGGGCGTCGGTGATCGACGCCAGCAGGGTCTGCATCTCGCGGTCGACGACGACGGCGTAGAGGCCCTCCTTGCCGCCGAAGTGCTCGTAGACCACCGGCTTGGACACGCCCGCCCGCGCGGCGATCTCCTCGACGCTGGTCCCCTCCACGCCGCGCAGGGCGAAGAGGCCGCGACCGACGCCCACGAGCTGCTCGCGTCGCTCGCTGCCCGTCATGCGGGAGCGGGGTCGCGGTGGGCTCACGGCCCTCATCATGCCTGCCGCCGGCCGCGGCCGGGCCACCCGTCCGGCGCACCGGGCGGGGGCCGCCCGGGTGACCTGGCAGGATGGCCGCGCAGCCGTGGCCGCCGCGCCGGTCGCGGTCTTACGCGGTCCCGGGTGGTGTAACGGCAGCACGGCGGGTTTTGGTCCCGTCCAGTAGGGGTTCGAATCCTCTCCCGGGAGCGGCCGGACCGCCGCGGACCGGTGCGCCGGCGAGGCGGTTATCCTCGCTGGCGACGTCCCCCACTGCGAGGAGCGCCGCTCGCGTGAGCAGCCCGGTGACCCCCCCACCCCAGATCCCAGAGCCCAGACCCGCAGCCGTCGTCGTGCTGGCGGCGGGGGAGGGCACGAGGATGCGCTCGGCGCTGCCGAAGGTGCTGCACCCCCTCGGCGGCCGCCCCCTGCTGCACCACGCGCTCGCCGCGGCCGAGGGCGTGCAGCCGGCGCACCTGGTCGTCGTCGTGCGCCACGAGGGCGAGCGCGTCGCCGCCGCCGCCACCGAGGGCCGCCCGCAGCTGCGCACCGCGTGGCAGGACGACGTCCCCGGCACCGGCCGCGCCGTGGAGTGCGGCCTCGACGCCCTGCCCGACGACCTCGCCGGCACCGTCCTCGTCACCTACGGCGACGTGCCGCTGCTGGGTGCGGCGACCCTGCGGGCGCTCGCCGCGGCGCACGAGGGCGCCGGCAACGCCGTCACCGTGCTCACCGCCGTCCTGGAGGACCCCACCGGGTACGGGCGCGTCCTGCGCGGCGAGGACGGCACCGTCACGGGCATCGTCGAGCAGAAGGACGCCACCGCGCAGCAGCGGGCGGTGCGCGAGGTGAACTCCGGGGTCTACGCCTTCGACGCCGCGGCGCTGCGGGCGGCGCTGCCCGTCCTGGGCCGCGACAACGCGGCCGGGGAGGTCTACCTCACCGACGTCCTCGGCGTCGTGCGCGCCGCCGGCGGTCGCGTGGCGGCCGAGCCGGTGGACGACGTGGTGCAGATCCAGGGCGTCAACGACCGCGTGCAGCTGGCGGAGCTGGCCGCCGAGGCCAACAGGCGCACCCTGCGCGGGTGGATGCTGGCCGGCGTGAGCGTGGTGGACCCCGCGACGACGTGGGTGGACGCCGACGTCGTGCTCGAGCAGGACGTCGTGCTGCGGCCGGGCGTGCAGCTGCACGGGCGCACCCGGGTGGGTGCCGGCGCGGTCGTCGGCCCGGACACCACCCTGACCGACGTCGAGGTGGGCGCCGGCGCCCTGGTGGAGCGCACCCACGGCAGCGGCGCCCTCGTCGGCCCCGGGGCCACCGTCGGGCCGTTCGCCTTCCTGCGCCCGGGCACCCGGCTCGGCGCCGAGGGCAAGATCGGCGCGTTCGTCGAGGTGAAGAACGCCGAGATCGGGACCGGCTCGAAGGTGCCGCACCTGACGTACGTGGGGGACGCCACCATCGGCGAGCACTCCAACATCGGCGCGGGCGCGGTCTTCGCCAACTACGACGGGGTGCGCAAGGCGCGCACCACGATCGGCGACCACGTCCGCACCGGCTCGGGCACCAGGTTCGTGGCGCCGGTGAGCGTCGGGGACGGGGCCTACACCGGGGCGGGCACGGTGGTCCGCAAGGACGTGCCGCCGGGGGCGCTGGCCATCAGCGTCACCCCGCAGCGCAACCTCGAGGGCTGGACGCTGGCCCAGCGGCCCGGGTCCGCCTCCGCCGAGGCGGCGGCCCGCGCCGCGGAACCGGCCGGTGGGGACACCCCCGGCACCGAGAGCACCACAGGGACGACCGACGGCGAGGGAGCCTCCGCATGACCGGCATCACGACGACGGGCGAGAAGCGCATGGTGCTCATCACCGGGCGGGCCCACCCGGAGCTGGCGAAGGAGGTCTCCGGCGAGCTGGGGGTCGAGCTGGTGCCGACTAGCGCCTACACCTTCGCCAACTCCGAGCTCTACGTGCGCTTCGAGGAGAGCGTGCGCGGCTGCGACGCCTTCGTGATCCAGAGCCACACGGCTCCGGTCAACGAGTGGATCATGGAGCAGCTCATCATGGTCGACGCCCTCAAGCGGGCCTC
>NZ_BAABIL010000097.1:0-12736 GCF_039542765.1 Kineococcus glutinatus | reverse complement strand
ACAAGGTCGTCCTCGCCCGCGCCCTCGACCTGCACCTCGACGCCCCCCTCGACGCCGGGGCGCTGCTGCGGGCCCTCGCGGCGGGCGACCCCACCGGTTACCTCTTCGGCGCGCCGCTGCCCGGCGACGCCGTCCTGCTCGGCGCCAGCCCGGAACTCGTGCTGCGCCGCAGCGGCGCGCAGGTGGTGTCCAACCCCCTCGCCGGTTCCACCCGGCGCAGCCCGGACCCGGTGGAGGACCGCCGCCGCGCCGCGGCGCTGCTGACGTCGGAGAAGGACCGCCACGAGCACGCCCTCGTCGCCGACGCGGTGGCCGCGGCGCTGCGCCCGTTCTGCCGCTCCCTGACCGTCCCGGCCGAACCGTCCGTCGTGGGCACCGGCACGATGTGGCACCTGTCCACCCGCATCGGCGGCCACCTCGACGACCCCGCGACGTCCTCCCTGGAACTGGCCACCGCCCTGCACCCCACCCCCGCCGTGGCGGGCTGGCCGGTGCCCGAGTCGCTGCGCGAGATCGGGGAGGTCGAGGGTTTCGACCGGGAGTTCTACGCCGGCCTGGTCGGCTGGTGCGACGCCTCCGGCGACGGGGAGTGGGCGCTGGCGCTGCGCTGCGCCCGGCTGCGGGGGAGTTCCGCGCGCATCTACGCCGGCGCCGGTGTCGTCGCCGGTTCCCGGCCCGCCGCGGAACTGGCGGAGACGTCGGCCAAGCTGCGCACGCTGCTGCGGGCGCTGGGGGTGGAACATGACCTCTGAGACCGCGGTCCCCACGACGACCGGGACCACCACCAGGACCGGCGACTGGCCCGGCTGGCCGGTGGAGTTCGCCGAGCGCTACCGCGCCGCGGGCCACTGGAGCGGGGAGACGTTCGGGGGGCTGCTGCGCGAGCGGGCCCGCCGGTTCGCCGGGCGCACCGCCGTCGTCTGCGGGGAGCGGCGCTGGACGTACGCCGACCTCGACGCCCGGGTGGACCGCCTCGCCGCCGGCCTCGCCGGGCGCGGCGTCGGCCGCGGTGACCGCGTCGTCGTGCAGCTGCCGAACGTCGCGGAGTTCCTGCAGGTTCTCTTCGCGCTGTTCCGCCTCGGCGCGGTGCCGGTGCTCGCGCTGCCCGCGCACCGGCGCGTCGAGATCGGCCGCTTCCTCGAGCAGTCCGGGGCCGTGGCGTACGTGGTGCCCGGCGTCCACGGGGGTTTCGACCACCGCGAGCTGGCCCGCGAGCTCCTGCCGCAGCACCCCGACCTGCGGCTCGTCGTGGTCGTCGGCGCGGACGTGCCGGGGGGGTTCGGCGCGGACGCGCCCGGGGCGGGGGGGTTCGCCGCGCTGGCGGACCTGGAGACCGATCCGCTGCCCGGCCCCGACCCCGACGTCGACCCCGGGGACCTGGCGCTGCTGCAGCTGTCCGGCGGCAGCACCGGGGTCCCCAAGCTCATCCCGCGCACCACCGACGACTACCTCTACAGCGTCCGCGCCGGCGCCGGGGTGTGCGCGCTGGACCCGGCGACGGTCTACCTCGCGGTGCTGCCGGTGGCGCACAACTTCCCCCTCAGCTCCCCCGGCGTCCTGGGGGTCCTGCACGCCGGCGGCACCGTCGTGATGTGCCCGCACCCCGCCCCCGACGTGGCGCTGCCCCTCGTGGCGCGCGAGCGCGTCACGCTGGCCGCCCTCGTCCCGCCGCTGGCGCAGCTGTGGTTGCAGGCCGCCGCGCGCGGCGCGCACGACCTGACCAGCCTGCGGCTGCTGCAGGTCGGCGGGGCGCGGCTGGCCGACGAGGTCGCCCGCCGGGTCGGATCCGTGCTGGGCTGCGAGCTGCAGCAGGTGTTCGGGATGGCCGAGGGGATGGTGGCCTACACCCGCCTCGACGACCCCGAGGAGGTCCGCACCAGCACGCAGGGCCGCCCGGTCAGCCCCGACGACGAGGTGCGGCTCGTCGACGACGACGACGTCGACGTCCCCGAGGGGGCGACCGGGCACCTGCTCGTGCGCGGCCCCTACACGATCCGCGGCTACTACCGCGCCGCGGAGCACGACCGCACCGCGTTCACCGCCGACGGCTACTACCGCACCGGTGACCTCGTGCGCCGCCGCGCCGACGGCAACCTCGTCGTGGAGGGCCGCGCCAAGGACCAGGTGAACCGCGGCGGGGAGAAGATCCCCGTCGACGAGGTGGAGGCCGTCCTGCTCGCCCACCCCGCGGTCCTCGACGTGGCGGTCGTCGGCCTCCCCGACCCCCACCTCGGCGAGCGCACCTGCGCGGTCGTCGTGCCCGTCGCGGGAGCGGCCCCCACCCCCGCGCAGCTGCGCGGCCACGTCCGCGCCCACGGCCTGGCCGCCTACAAGGTGCCCGACCGGGTGGAGGTGGTGCCCGCCTTCCCGCACACGGCCGTCGGCAAGGTCAGCCGGCGCCGGTTGCGCACCCTGCTGGCCGAGCAGCTCGGCGAGAAGCCCGCCGCGGTGGGCCCCGCGACCTGACGCGCGCCACCGAGACCCCGCCCGCGCAAACCCGCCCGCGAGAGGAACCCGCCATGGGCCTGCCACGCATCCCCTCCTACGACCTGCCCACCGCCGCCGACCTGCCCGCCGCCCGGGTCGGCTGGCAGCCCGACCCGGCCCGGGCGGTGCTGCTCGTCCACGACCTGCAGAACCACTTCCTCGACGCCTTCGACCGCGGCCGCGCCCCCGTGCCCCAGCTGCTGGGCACCGTCGCCCGCATCGCCGCGCAGTGCCGCGCCCTCGGCGTCCCCGTCGTCTACACCGCGCAGCCGGGTGGGCAGACACCCGAGCAGCGCGGTCTGCTGCAGGACTTCTGGGGCGACGGCGTGCCCCCCGGCGGGCGGGCCACCGCCATCGCCGACGAGGTCGCCCCCGCGGACGGCGACGTCCTGCTGACGAAGTGGCGCTACAGCGCGTTCCAGCGCACCGGCCTGCGCGAGCTGCTCGCCGACCTCGGCCGCGACCAGCTCGTCGTCTGCGGGATCTACGCCCACATCGGCTGCCTCATGACCGCCTGCGACGCGTTCATGCAGGACGTCCAGCCGTTCCTCGTCGCCGACGCCGTCGCCGACTTCTCCGCCGACCACCACGCCGAGGCGCTGTGCTGGGCGGCGTCGCGGTGCGCGGTGACCCTCACGGCCGACGCCCTGCTCGGCTCCCTCGCGCGGGTCCCGGCGTGAGCGCCGCGACGGGCACCGCGATGGGCACCGCGACGGACACCGCGACAGGCACCGGCCCGGAGGTCCTCGACGTCGTCGGGGTCGGGTTCGGCCCCGCGAACCTCGCTCTGGCCATCGCGGTGCACGAGGGCGCCGGGACGCCGGACGCGCTGCGCGCGCGGTTCCTGGAGCGCAAACCGGCCTTCGGCTGGCACCGCGGCATGCTGCTGCCCGGGGCGAGCATGCAGGTGTCCTTCCTCAAGGACCTCGCGACGATGCGCAACCCCGCCAGCGGGTTCTCCTTCCTCACCTACCTGCACCAGCGCGGCCGCCTCGTGGACTTCGTCAACGCCAAGACGTTCTTCCCCTCCCGCCTGGAGTTCCACGACTACCTGGAGTGGGCCGCCGCGCAGGTCGACGACCTCGTCCGCTACGACGCCGAGGTCGAGCGGATCGACCCCGTGACCGGTGAGGGCGGGACCGTCGACGCCCTCGACGTCGTCGTCCGCCAGGGCGGGGCCTCGCACGTCCTGCGCACCCGCAACGTCGTGTTCGGCACCGGACTGCGCCCGCGGATGCCCGAGGGCGTCAGCACCGGCGCGCGCGTCTGGCACAGCGCCGAGTTCCTCGACCGCCTCGCCGCGCTGCCCGCCGAACCCCGGGCCGTCGGCGTCCTCGGCGCCGGGCAGAGCGCCGCGGAGGTCGCCGAGCACCTGCACACCCGCTTCCCCGCCGCCGACGTCTACGCCGTGCACTCCCGCTACGGCTACAGCCCCGCCGACAGCACCCCGTTCGCCAACCGCGTCTTCGACCCCGAGGCCGTCGACGTCTTCCACGGCGCCGGCCCCGCCGTGCGCGAGCAGATCGCCGGCTACCACCGGGGCACGAACTACTCCGTCGTCGACGCCGCCCTCATCGAGGAGCTGCACCGGCGCGTGTACGAGGAGAAGGTCACCGGCCGGCGCCGCCTGCACGTCCTGAACACCTCCCGCGTCACCGCCGTGGCGGCCGAACCCGGGCGCGTGCGCGTCAGCGTGGAGAACGTCGCCGACGGCAGCACCCGACGCCTCTCCCTGGACCTGCTGGTCTGCGCCACCGGCTACCACCCGGCCGACCCCTCGCCGCTGCTCGGCGACCTGGTGCGGCGCTGCGCCCGCGACGAGCGCGGCCGGTTGCTCGCCGAGCGCGACTACCGGGTCGGCGCCGACCCCGCCCTGCGCGCCGGGATCTACCTGCTCGGCGGCACCGAGCACACCCACGGCATCTCCGCGTCGCTGCTGTCCAACGCCGCCGTGCGGGCCGGGGAGGTGCACGCCTCGCTGCTGCGCTCGGTGCGGGCGGCAGGAGAGCGGGAGGCGGGGGAGCGCGAACCCCGTCTGGTGGCGGCGGTGGGCTGACCCCCCGCCGCCCGCCCGGGTCGCTCACACCGCCGGCGCCTCGAGCACCACGTCGCGACCGGCCTGCTTGGCCGCGTACAACGCGGCGTCGGCCCGGCCGAGCACGTCCTCCAGGGGTTCCGCCCCGCGGCGCACGGCGAAACCGACGCTGCAGCTGCGCACCGGGCGGACGGCCAGGCGCACCCGCTCCAGCAGGACGCGCGCCTCCTGCGCGGAGCAGCCGGGCAGCGCGAGGGCGAACTCCTCCCCGCCCCAGCGGGCCACGACGTCCTCCGCGCGCACCTCGCGGCGCAGCACCTGGGCGATCCGCACGAGCAGCCGGTCGCCCGCCAGGTGCCCCTCGGAGTCGTTGAGCGCCTTGAAGCGGTCGACGTCCAGGACCGCGACCGTCAGCGGTGTGCCCGCGCGGGCGCAGGCCGCGGCCAGCCCCGGCACGCGTTCCTCCCAGGCCCGGCGGTTCGGCAGCCCCGTCAGGGCGTCGGTGACCGCCGAGGCCGCCAGCTCGGCCACCACCCGCGCGTGCTGCAGCGCGGCGGCCGCCCCGTCCGCCAGCAGCAGCAGGGACCGCTCCCACTCCTCCCGCACCGCCGCCAGGGGCGAGGACCAGCCCACCAGCAGGACGGCGCTCGCCGCTCCCTTCGCGACCAGCGGGCGGCACAGCAGCGAACGCGCGTGCGCCGGGTGCAGCAGCTCCCACTCCGGCCCGGGGCGGGCCGAGGGGTCCGGCACGAACACCGCCCGGCCCGACAGGTAGGCGTCCGCGGCCGGGGAGGCCGGGTCCAGCGGGAGGCGGGCGCCCACCGCGCCGGCAGCGGTCGAGGCGGTGACGCGCAACACCGGGACCCCGGCACCGTCCTCCGGTTCGCACAGGGCCGCGACCGCCGCCCCGGCCACCGAGCGCGCCGAGCCGACGATCTCCCGGCGGGGGTCCTCCCCGGCCTGCACGCGCCGGGCGATCCGGTTGAGCGCGGCGAGGTCGGCCTCGGACCTGCGCAGCGCCTCCTCGGCGGCCTTGCGCGCGGTGATGTCCTGCGGGTGGATCAGGGTCCACTCCTGCCCCTGCGGCCCGGTGGTCATCGTCACCGTCAGCCAGGCCCACACGACCCCGCCGTCGGGGCGCACGTACCGCTTCTCCAGCTGCACCGCGTTCTCGCCGCGCGCCAGGGCGGCCGCCAGCAACGTGCCGATCTCCCGGTTGGTGTGCAGGTCGTCGGGGTGGGTGAACGGCACGGTGGAGGAACCGAGCAGCTCCTGCTCCGGGCGGCCCATCAGCGCGCACAGCGCCGGGTTGACCGCGATGAACACCCCGTCCTCGCACAGGCCGATCGGCACCGGCGAGGCCGTGAAGACCGTGGTGAAGGGGTCCGCCGGTACGGCGCCCCCCTCGCCGGCTACGCGCCCACCTCCACCGCCCGCACCGCCCCCAGCGCGTCGAGGGCGGTGTCCAGCACCGCCATGACCTCCAGGGTGCTGCTCAACGGCACCAGCGGGCTCTCGGTGCGGCCCGCGGCCAGGCACTCGTGGACGTGCTCCAGCATGTGGCTGTGGCCGCGGCCGGCCTCGAACGGCAGCCGCTCGGCCGTCCCGCCGCGGTGCAGCACCAGCTCCGGCACCTCGAAGATCGGCGAGCCCACCTCCACCCAGCCCTCGGTGCCCTCCACCCACGCCCGGCCGGCGGTCTGCGAGGAGATGCTCACCGACAGCGCCGAGACCGCCCCGTGCGCGTGCCCCAGCAGCAGCCCCGCCTGCGCGTCGACGCCCGTGGCGCTCAGCGACCCGACGGCCTGCACGCTGGTGGGCGGCCCCAGCAGCAGGTGCGCCAGCCGCACCGGGTACGGCCCCAGGTCCAGGATCGCGCCGCCGCCCAGGGCCGGGTCCCAGAAGCGGGCGGCGTCGGCGGGGGCGCGGAAGCCGAGGTCGGCGTGCACCGTGCGCACCTCGCCGATGCCGCCGCGCCGCAGCAGCTCCAGCAGCGCCTCGGTGCCGGGCAGGAAGCGCGTCCAGTACGCCTCCATGCAGAACGTGCCGGAGTCGCGGGCCAGCTGCACCAGCTCCCGGGCCCCCGCCAGCGTCGCCGTCAGCGGCTTCTCCACGAGGACGGGTTTGCCCGCCCCCAGCGCGGCGCGGGCCGCGGCCAGGTGCTGCGGGTGCGGGGTGGCGACGTACACGGCGTCGACGTCGTCGTCGGCGACCAGCTCGGCCACGGAGCCGAAGGAGCGCTCGAACCCGTTGGCCGCGGCGAACCCGGCGGCCCGTGCGGCGCTGCGCGACGCCACCGCGAACCGGGTGCCGCCCTCCGCCGCCGCCAGCGCGGCGCCGACCTTCTCGGCGATCCCCCCGGTGCCCACGAAACCCCAGCGAACGCTCACGGTCCCCCCTCCGCCCGGCGGCTCCGGCCGGTGCCGACCCTAGGGCATGGCGTGCGGGTCACCGGGGTCCCGACGGGCCCCCGGGCGGGACCGCCGCGCCGCCGGTCGGGGGACGGGTCCCGGTGCCCACCGGTCCCCGGGTGCCGGGGCAGGTGCCATCGGGCACCCTGGTGCGAGATGGCCCACGAGGTGGCGGAGTGCGAGGAGGTGGTCGCGTGGGCGTGCTGCCGGGTGCCGGTGCCACCGCCGACGTGCACGCCGACGAGCTGCCCCTGCGCCCCGAGCTCGCCTCCGTCTCCCGCGCCCGCCACTGGGCCGCCGCCCGCTGCGAGCAGGCCGCGGGCGACGTCGGCCCCGACCGCCTCGCCGACGTCGTGCGCGTCGTCGAGCTCGTCGTCTCCGAGCTCGTCGCCAACGCCGTCGAGCACGGCGGGCCCCCCGTCAGCATCGGCGTCCGCCGCCACGGCGACGTCCTGCGGGTGCGGGTCGCCGACGGCAACCCCACGCCACCCGTGCCCCGCGAGCAGGGCGCGCACGCCACCTCCGGGCGCGGCGTCGCGCTCGTGGCCCACCTCAGCAGCGGCTGGGGCGTCGAACCCGGCACCGGCGGCAAGGTCGTCTGGTGCGACGTGGCGCTGCACCCGCGGGCCGCCTGACCTCCGCACCGATCCGCGCACCGATCCGAGCGCCGACCGCCGCGGCGCCACCGGGCGCCCGCGTCAGGGACCGCCCACGTGCACGGCGACCACCGCGACGTCGTCGTCGCTGCCGCGGGCCAGCATCCGCGCCAGCAGCGCGTCGCACAGCTCCCCCAGCGGCAGGTGCGCCAGCTCCGCCAGCGCCGCCCGCAGCTCCTCCAGCCGCTCGTCCATCACCGCGTCCCGCCGCTCCACGAGGCCGTCGGTGTACAGCAGCAGCGTCGAACCCGGCAGGATCTCGCCCACCTGGTCCTCCCGCTCGTGCTCCGCGTCCAGCCCCAGGATCAGGCCCGTGCCCGGCAGCGGCCGCACCGTCCCGTCCGGCCCCAGCAGCAGCGGCGGCAGGTGCCCCGCGCGGCACCAGCGCAGCTCACGGCGCCCGTCCGGCCCCGGCGGGCGCACCTGCGCCACCACCGCCGTGGCCAGCGTGTGCACCGCCAGGCCCTGCATCGCCCGGTCCGTGCGGTCCAGGACCTCCGCCGGGCCCGCCTGCCGGTCGTAGGCCAGCGTCCGCACCACCGTGCGCAGGTGCCCCATCGCCGCCGCCGCCGACACGTCGTGCCCCATGACGTCCCCGATGACGACCACCGTGGAGCCGTCCGGCTGCCCGAACGCGTCGTACCAGTCCCCGCCCACCTGCGCCGCCTCCGCCGCCGGCAGGTACCGGGTGACCACCGTGATGTCCTCCGGGCTCGCCGGCGGCGTCAGCAGGCTGCGCTGCAGCGTCTCCGAGCTGCGCCGCTGCTCCGCGTACAGGCGCGCGTTCTCCAGCGCCAGGCCCCCCCGCAGGCCCAGGTCCACCGCCGTCTGCAGGTCGTCCTCGGTGTAGGGGGGCCGGTCCGGCCCGCTCAGCAGGGTGAGCGTGCCCGTCGTGGCGTGGCGCGCCCGCAGCGGCACCACGATCGCGCTGCCCAGCCCCAGGGCGGTGATGGTGGCCGCCATGTCCGGTGACGCCCCCGCGCTCACCAGGGCGTCGCTGATGTCGGGGATCAGGGTCGGGCCCTGCCGCCCCGCCAGCACCCGCAACGTCGTCGAGGAGTCCAGCAACCCCGTGGCGTGCAGCTCCTGGAACCGGCGCACCTGCGGTGCCAGCGCCTCGTCCTCGTGGGTGGTGCTGATCTGCCGGGTGCGCCCCTTGCCGTCCACCACCGCCGCGAACGCCCAGCGCGCCATCTCCGGCACCACCAGGCGCGGCAGCAGCTGCAGCGCCGCCTGCGGGTCCAGCACCTGGCTGAGGGAGTCCGTGATCCGCGCCAGGAACTCCAGCCGCCGCCGCGCCCGCCGCGCCTCCGCCAGCGCCGCGTCCCGCTCGACCTCCGCCCGCACCCGGTGCGTCACGTCCGACTGCACCCCGACGTGGTGGGTGATGGTGCCCTCGGCGTCGCGCACCGGGGAGATCACCACCTCGTTCCAGAACGCCGTGCCGTCGGCGCGGTAGTTGAGGAGGAGCTCGCTCACCGGCTGCCCGGCGTCCAGCGCCTTGCGGATGCGCCCCACCGTCTCCCGGTCGGTGTCCGGGCCCTGCAGGAAGCGGCAGTTGCGGCCCAGGACGTCCGCCGCGGCGAACCCCGTCGCCCGCTCGAACGCCGGGTTCACCCACACCAGCGGGTCGTCGGGCTGGCGGGGGTCGGAGATCGTGAACGCCAGGTCGCTGGCGATGACCGCCCGCGCGTGCAGGTCCTCCGCCCGCGCCTGCGTCCGGCGCACCGCGTCGTGGGCGCGCACCGGCAGGATGACCACCAGCGCCTGCCGGGACAGCGGGGCCGGGGCGCCCGTCAGCGGCAGGCCCACCACCCAGAGCAGCTCGCGGGGGGCGCTGGCGTCGGAGGCGCGGGCGGCCGTGACGACCTCCCCGCGCACCGGCTGCCCCGCCGCCACCCGCGACAGGGGCGCTGCCGTGCCGTCCAGCTCGTCGCCGGCGGAGCTGCGCAGCCCCGCGCTGCGCGACCACTCCTCGATGTCGGCCGGCAGCCCCACACCGGGGGCCAGCTGCTCCGCCAGCACGTTGGCGAACAGCACCGCGCGCTGCTCCAGGTCCACGAGGAGCACGGCGGCCGACTCGTCGTGGACGACCTCGGGGAACGTCTTCCCCGCCGTGGCGGTGACCGCTCCCCCGTCGATGACGCGCTCCATCACCCGACCGAGGATAGGTGCCGCGGCCGGGTCACGGGCACACGTGACGGGTGCACCCGCACCGCTACGCGGCGGTGGCCCCCCGCTCGTAGAACCACGCCACCGCCAGCGCCCCCGGGTCCACCACCCCGCGCGCGGCGTCGCCCACGTAGCTGGCCCGGCCGCGCCGCGCCCGCATCCCCGTCGTCGCGTGCGCCCCCGCGGCGGCCGCGCGGTACGCCGCCGTCAGGGCGGCCGTCACCTCCGCGCCCCCGGCGACGGCGCGCTCCAGGGCCTCCGCGGCCGGCACCATCGCGTCCACGGCCGTCTTGTCCCCGACCGACGCCCCGCCGAGCCGCTGCACCGTGTCCGCACCCGCCCTGCTCGCGCGGGCCAGCACGTCGGCGCCGACCACCGGCAGGCCCCCGGCGGCCTTGGCGAACTCCCGGAAGTACATGCCGAACAGCGGCCCGCTCGAGCCGCCGGTGTCGAGGAAACCCGCCGACACCGCTGCGAACACCGCCCCCACGTCGTCCGGCGCCGCGCCCACCAGCCGGGCGCGCGCCTTGCGCACCGCCGAGCGCAGGTTGCGGCCGAAGTCGCCGTCGCCGCTGACCCGGTCCAGCTCGGTGAGCTCCTCCCAGCGCTCCTCCACCTGCCGGTCGAAGGACTCCCACCAGCCGCGGGCGCGCTGCGCGTCCAGGACGGCACGCCGCCCGGGGGTCGGCACCACCCGCACGTCCTGCCCGCCGGTGCGCTCCTCCTCGCGGACGCCCGCCGCGCGCCCCCCCACCGGCCTCACCACGACAGCGCCGCCGTCCGCGCGGGTGCGTCCCACAGCCGCACCAGGTCGTCGTCCACCTTCACCAGAGTCACGGAGCACCCCGTCATGTCGAGCGCGGTCACGTAGGAGCCCACCAGGGAGCGGGCGGTGGTGATCCCGGCGCCGCCGAGCAGCGCGGTCACCTCGCGGAACACCAGGGACAGCTCCAGCCCCGACGTGGAGCCGAGGCCGTTGACGACCGCGAGGACAGCGTCCCCGCGGCGCAGGCCCAGCGCCTCCACCACCGGGTGGACGAGCTGCGGCACGAGCTCGGCGGCCGTCGCGAACCCCCGCCGGCCCACACCCCGCTCGCCGTGGATGCCGACGCCGTACTCCACCTCCTGCGGGCCCAGGTCGAAGGAGGGGCGGCGCTCGCCCGGGGAGGTGCTCGCCTGCAGCGCCACCGCCAGGGTGCGGGCGGACCCCGCCACCCGCCGGCCCAGCTGCGCCACCTCCACGACGTCCGCGCCCGCCTCGGCCGCGGCACCGCACACCTTCTCCACCACCACGACCGCCGCGGTGCCCCGCCGTCCCGGCCCGTCGGGGTTGCCGGTCAGCTGCGGATCGGTGGCCAGGTCGTCGTCGACGAGCACCTGCTGCACGCGCACGCCCTCGTCGGCGGCGATCTCGGCGGCGATGCGGAAGTTCAGCACGTCGCCGGTGTAGTTCTTCACCACGTGCACCACGCCGGCGCCGGTGTCCACCGCCCGGGTGGCCGCCGCCACCTGCAGCGCCGTGGGGCTGGCGAACACCTGCCCCGGCACCGCCGCGTCCAGCATGCCGGTGCCGACGAACCCCACGTGCAGCGGTTCGTGCCCCGAACCGCCGCCGGAGACCAGGGCCGCCTTCGGGCGCACCGGGGCCTGCGCGCGCACCACGTAGCTGGGGTCCCGGTTCCACCGCACGAGGTGGGGGTGGGCGAGCTCGAAGCCCTCCAGCGCCTCGGCCACGAGGTCGTCGGGGTCGTTGAGGAACTGCCTGCGTCCGGCGACGCGCGGTTCGGCCGTCGTCGAGTCCTGCACCGCGGACCACCTCCTGGTCGTCCTCCCCGGACACCGACGTCCGGGTGCGCCGAGACTCGCACGGAACGTGATCCACCGCCACCGGGGGAGGGCGGGGCGGCTACCCCCGCAGCGCGAGCGCGGCGCGGGCGATGAGCACGAGGTCGTCGTGGGGGGTGAGGTGCACCGACTCCTCGCCGTAGACGGCCACGGCGATCTCCGCGGCCTCCTGCGGGGTGCGCACGCCCTGCGCGTGCAGCCGCCGCCCGAGCTCCACGAGCAGCTCCCTGATCGCGACGGCGTCGAGCTCGACGCGCTGCGGCTCCCCGGCCCCGGTCACGGTTCACACCGCGCGCAGGGCGTCGGCGGTGATCCAGATGCCCAGCTTGCCCAGCTCCGGGGGGGTGCGCTGCACGGTCCGCGCCCGCAGCAGCGGTGGGGCCGCGACGAACCACCACCGCTCCAGGGGGTCGCAGCGCGTCCAGGCGGGAGCCGGCCAGCCCGACAGCCGGCACTGCCGGCGGGTGGCGGCCGCCAGCAGCGCGTCCCAGCGGACGTCCCCGGTGGACGGTGGCGGCAGCAGGGACAGCGCGCGGTCGGCGGGGTGGTCCAGCGACGCCAGGACGGCGAGGTCGTGCGCGAGCAGCCGCAGGGCGAAGGTCTCGTCCCCCCGCGCCAGCTCGGCGGCGATCGCGCCCGCCGTCGTCGAGGCCGTCGGCAGCGCCTCCCGCGCGTAGCGGGAGGCGGGGGTCAGGGCGAGGAGGGCCGCCGCGCGACCGGGGTCCCGGCCCAGCTCCTGCCGGGCGGTCCCGGTGAGCTCCGCGGCCCGGTCCACGCTCATCCCCAGCCGGGCGAGGTGCGCGGCGAACGGGTCCACGGGCGGAGACTACGGCCTGCCCGGTGCTGCGGACGGCCTCCGGCTCAGCTGCCGCCCCGCAGGATCGACGTCATCTTCTTGCCCCTGGCCAGCTCGTCGACCAGCTTGTCCATCCAGCGGATCCGCTGCATCAGCGGGTCCTCGATCTCCTCCACCCGGTGCCCGCAGATCACGCCCGTGATCTCCGGGGCGTGCGGGTTCAGCGCGGGGGCCTCGGCGAAGAAGGTCTCCAGGTCGACCCCGGTCGCGATCACCCGCTCCAGACCGGCGGTGTCGTAGCCGGTGAGCCAGCAGATGACCTCGTCCACCTCCT
>NZ_BAABIL010000096.1:0-1154 GCF_039542765.1 Kineococcus glutinatus | reverse complement strand
CCCGGCCAGCCGCCGCCCTCCCCGACGCCGCGGTAGTCGACGTTCCACACCGGCCAGCCGTCGGCCAGCAGGCCGGCCACGACGGCGTCCTCCAGCCGCCGGGTGTACCCGGCCTTCCAGAAGCCGCCGTGGACGAGGACAACGACGGCGTCCCGGGACCGGCGCGGCGGCAGGTGCAGGTCCGCCACCTGCTGCGGGTGCGGGCCGTAGCGGTGCTCGAGGGGCCCGCCGTCCGGGGCGGGGCTCACCCGAGCCGCTCGGTCGCGAAGGCGCGCGCCAGCTGCCACGCCCGCGAGGACGGGTACAGGGGCGTGCCGTGGCCCTCGCCGTCGGTCAGCTCCAGGCCGACGTCGTCGCCGGCGGCCCGGGCGGCCTCGGCGAAGGCCTGCGACTGCGCGGGCGGCACCACGTCGTCGGCGGTGCCGTGCACCAGCAGCAGCGGCAGCCCCAGGGGGACCAGGCGCGCGGGGTCGGCGACGGCGTAGCGCTCGGGGACCTCCTCGGGCGCGCCGCCGAAGAACCGCGTCACGTTGGGGTCCCCGCCCTCCCCGCCGAGCGCGGTGGGGGAGACGACACCCGACATGGCCACCGCGGCGATCGGGCGCCCCGGTGGGGAGGCCCCGGGTGCACCGTCCGGCAGCCGGTGCCGCGCGGCGGCCCACAGCGCCAGGTGCCCGCCCGCGGAGTGGCCCACGAGGACCACCCGCCCGGCGTCCAGGCCGTGCTCCACGGCGGCCTGCCCGACGACGTCGACGGCCGCGGCGGTGTCCAGCAGCGTCGCCGGCCAGGGGGAGGTGTCCTCCACGCCCCGGTAGTCGGCGTTGAGGACGGCGTGCCCGCGGCCGACGAGGTCGGCGACGAGGCGGTCGGTGTCGCTGCGGTCGGTCTCCGGGCCCCAGGCGCCGCCGTGGACGAGGACGACGACCCCCGGGCGGGTGGGGCCCTCCTGCGGCAGCCACAGGTCCGACACCTGCCGGGGGTGCTCGCCGTAGCGGTAGGCGGTGCGCTGGGACTCGGCCAGCCCCTCCGGCAGGGTCGGGATGCCCGGCGTGCGGGTGGGCGCCGGGCTCGTCGTGGCGCCCGACCCCGTGCCCGAGCCCGTGGGGCCGGCGGTGGTGCCGCCGCCGTCGCCGCACGCGGCCAGGCCCGCCAGC
>NZ_BAABIL010000095.1:0-4646 GCF_039542765.1 Kineococcus glutinatus | reverse complement strand
GCACGTCAGCCCGTTCCACTTCGCCCGGCTGTTCCGGGTCGCCACCGGCTGCAGCCCGCACCAGCACGTGCTGCGCCGCCGCGTGGAGCGCGCCCGCGAGCTGGTGGTGGGCACGGCGGTGCCGCTGGCGCAGGTGGCGGCCCGCTGCGGCTTCGCCGACCAGAGCCACCTGACCCGCGCGCTGCGCCGCGAGCTGGGGGTGACGCCCGCGGCGCTGCGTGCGAGGAGCTGAGCACGGGGCGACCAGGACGGCGCACGAACCGTCCAGAGCGGCCCGCGCCGCCCGCGGCAGGCTTTCCGCACGAGCCGGGCGCAGGGCCCGGCCGGAGGTGGAGGAGGTCGACGTGGGCGGTACCGCGGTGGGACGGGCGCACGACGGCGCGCAGGTGCGGGAGGAGGACGGCGCGGTGGTGGGGGAGGAGGACGTCGCGGTGGTGCGGGCCGCGTATGCCGCGTTCGCCCGGGGGGACCTGGCGGGGCTGGCCGCCCTCGTCACCGAGGACGTGACGATCTCCCAGTCGCCCGCGCTGCCGTGGGGCGGGGAGCGGGTCGGGCTGGAGGGGCTGGGGCGCTTCGCCCGGGCGCTCACCGAGCACGTGGACTCCGCGCCGGTGACCGAGCGCATCTACGCCGACGGGGCGGGTGCGGTGGTGCAGGTGGGGCGCACGCAGGGCACGGTGCGTGCCACGGGTGCGAGCTACGACGTGGCCGAGGTCCACGTGTGGAGGGTCCGGGACGGGCGCATCAGCCGGTTCGAGGCGTACGTCGACGCGGCGGCGATGCTGCGGGTGCTGGCGGCTCCGGCCCCCTGAGCGGCCCCGCCGGCCGCCCGTCGCGGCGCTGCGACGGGCGGCCGGTGCGTCAGGCGGCGGCGGAGTCGGTGCGCTCGGCCGGCAGCACCTGCAGGTGGGGCGTGCCCCGCAGCTGGTAGTGCAGCCGCTCGCCGCCGCGCCGCAGCAGGAACAGCGCCGCGGCCACGGCCACGGCCACGGCCGGCAGCGAGCCCACCAGCAGCGACCAGCGCGGCCCGAAGGCGCTGCCCATCCAGCCGACGAGGGGACCACCGACCACGGTGCCGCCCTGGAACAGCCCCATGTACAGGGCCATGACGCGGCTGCGGATCGCCGGGTCGGTGCTGAGCTGGATCGTGGCGTTGGCCGAGGTCATCAGGGTCAGCGAGCACAGGCCGACGGGGACGAGCAGCACCGCGAAGAGCGCGTAGCTCGGCATGAGCGCCGCCACGGTGGTCACGACGCCGAACGCGGCGGCCGCGCCGAAGACGAGACGCATCCTGGGCCGCTCCCGGCGCGCGGCCAGCAGCGCCCCGCTGAGGGAGCCGATCGCGATGATCGAGCCGAGCAGGCCGTACTCGCCGGGCCCGCGGTCGAACTCGACGCGGGCCATCAGCGCGGTGGTGAGCTGGAAGTTCATGCCGACGGTGCCGACGACGGCGACGACGGCGAGGATCGCGACGACGTCGGGGCGGTGCCGCAGGTGGCGCAGCGCCTCGCCCATGCCGCCCCGGCCCCGCGCGGGGCGCGGTGCCCGCGCCAGCGGCCGGATGCGCCACAGCGCCAGGATCGGCCCGGCGAAGGACAGGGCGTTGATCAGGAACAGCGGGCCGGTGCCGACCCAGCCGATGAGCAGCCCGGCCAGGCCGGGGCCGACGAGGCGGGCGGAGTTGAACGAGGCGCTGTTGAGGCCGACGGCGTTGGACAGGTCCTCGCGCGGGACGAGCTCGTGGACGAAGGTCTGCCGGGCGGGGCCGTCGAAGGCGGTGGCGCACCCCAGGAGCACCGCGAAGACGTAGACGTGCCACAGCTGCGCCGCACCGGTCACGACCAGCAGGCCGAGGCCCAGGCCGAGCAGGGCCATCGCGCTCTGGGTGACGAGCAGCACGCGCTTCTTGGGCCAGCGGTCGGCCACGGCGCCGGTGACGGGGGCCAGCAGCAGGATCGGGCCGAACTGCAGGCCGGTGGTGATGCCGACCGCGGTGCCGGACTCGTCGGTGAGCTGGGTGAGCACGAGCCAGTCCTGCGCGACGCGCTGCATCCAGGTGCCGACGTTGGAGACGACGGCGCCGGAGGCCCACAGCCGGTAGGGGCGGTGGCGCAGGGAGCGGAACGTGGCGCTCACGGGGCGACCACCCGGCGCAGGATCTCGGTGGCGCGGGCGAGGACCTCGCGCTCGGCGGGGGTGAGGCCGGCGAGCTGGCGGGCCAGCCAGGCGTCGCGGCGGCGGCGGGTCTCCTCGACGGTGGTGCGCCCGGCCGGGGTGAGGCGCACGAGCACCTGGCGGCGGTCGCCGGGGTGGTCGCCGCGCTCGGCGAGGCCGCGCTCGACGAGGGAGGCGACGGTGCGCGTCATCGACGGCGGCTGCACGTGCTCGGCCTCGGCCAGCTCCCCGGGGGTGCGGGGGCCGCAGCGGTCGAGGAGGGCCAGGACGGAGAACTGCGCGTCGGAGAGGTCGTCGTCGCTCTTCATCGCGCGCAGCCGGCGGGTGCTGCGCATCAGGGCCGTGCGCAGCTCGGCGGCGAGCCCGGCGGGGCCGCGGGGGACGGGCGGGTATTCGGGCGGGCGTTCGGGCGGGCGTTCGGACACGGTGGGAGCGGGTGGCACACCCCCAGCATATCCTTAGCAAGGCTAATGAGCCTGGCGAACGAGTCCGGCGGACCTGCCCGGTGGGCGTGCGGGGCGGGGCCGGGGCGGGGTGCCGCCCCGGCCCGCCGCTCAGGCGCCCAGCGCGTCGCGGATCGGGTCGACCGCGAAGTAGACGACGAACAGCGCCGCGACCAGCCACAGCAGCGGGTGCACCTGCGACGCCTTGCCGCGCACCACCTTGATGAGCACGAAGGAGACGAACCCGGCGCCGATGCCCACGGTGATCGAGTAGGAGAACGGCATCAGCACGATCGTGAGGAACGCCGGCAGGGCGATCTCCACGTCGCGCCAGTCCACCCCGGTCACCTGCTGCATCATCAGGAAACCGACGATGACGAGCGCCGGCGTCGCGGCCTCGTAGGGCACGACCGCCACGAGCGGGGCCAGGAACGTCGCCGCGAGGAACAGCACGCCGGTCACGATCGAGGCCAGGCCCGTGCGCGCCCCCTCGCCGACACCCGCCGCGGACTCGATGTAGGAGGTGTTGCTCGAGACGCCGCCCGCCCCGCCGGCGATCGCCGCCAGGGAGTCCACGACGAGGATCCGCTGGGCGTTCGGCGGGTTGCCCTCCTCGTCGAGCAGGTCCCCCTCGGCGCCGATGGCGACCATCGTCCCCATCGTGTCGAAGAAGTCCGCCAGCAGCAGGCTGAAGACCAGCAGCACCACGGTCGTCACGCCGATCGCGGAGAACGAGCCCAGCAGGTCGAACTCGCCCAGCAGCCCGAAGTCGGGCACGGCGGCGACCTGGTCGGGCAGCGTCGGCACGTTGAGGCCCCAGCCGCCGGCGTTGGCCGTGCCGTCGGCGCCCGTGCGCGGGCCGATGTCGGCGACGGCCTCCAGGACCACCGCCAGCGCGGTCGCGGCCACGATCCCGATGAGCAGCGCGCCGCGGACCCGGCGCACCAGCAGGGCGATCATGAGGCCGAGGCCCGCCACGAAGACGACCGAGGGCCAGCCGCGCAGCGAGCCGCCGATGCCGAGCTCCAGCGGGGTGGCCTGGCTGGCGGGGATGCGCACGATGCCGGCGTCGACGAGCCCGACGATCGTGATGAACAGCCCGATGCCCACGCTGATGGCCGTCTTCAGCTGCGCGGGGATGGCGTGGAAGACCGCGCGGCGGAACCCGGTGAGGACGAGCACCAGGATGATGAGGCCCTCGAGCACCACCAGGCCCATCGCGTCGGCCCACGTCATGCCGGGCAGGGTCGCCACGCCGAAGGCGACGAAGGCGTTGAGGCCGAGGCCGGTGGCCAGCGCCAGCGGGTAGTTGGCGACGGCGCCCATCAGGATCGTCATGACGCCGGCGACGAGCGCGGTGGCCGCGGCGACCCTGGCGACGTCCGGGGCGTCGCCGCCGCCGAGGAACCGCCCGGTGCTGTCCTCGCTGAGGCCGAGGATCAGCGGGTTGAGCACGACGATGTAGGCCATCGCGAAGAACGTCACGACACCGCCGCGCACCTCCCGGCCCACGGTGGAGCCGCGCTCGGTGATGCGGAACCGGCGGTCGAGGCCGGACGGTGCGGTGGGCGGTGGGCTCGCCGAGGTGGCGGGGGTGGCGGGGGTGGCCAAGGCTTCCTCCGGGCGGGGGTGGGAACGGACATCCGCGGCCGCCGGCGCTGGCGCGGCCTGCTGCGGCACGCGCCTTCACGCGCGGACATGGTGGCAGACGGCGCGCACCGACCTGGGGGAGACGGGCGGGGTGGGACCGCGGTGTTGCGCCGAACGGGTACCCCTCTCCCCATGTCGTCACGTTACGGATAAAGTCCCTCACGTTGCGTAGGGAGGGATGCAGTGGTGAACGACGCCGCGCCGAGCCACGTCGGGCACCGCGACCGCACGGCCGCCGGGGACGCGGCCAGCGCCCCGCCCCGTCCCGCGCCGCGGCCGCGCACCGGCGAGCGCACCCTGCGCACCCTCCCGCCCCCCGGGACGTGGACCCTCGTGCAGCGCGCCCAGCGGGCCCTGGCCGCCTGCACCGACGCCACC
>NZ_BAABIL010000094.1:0-4883 GCF_039542765.1 Kineococcus glutinatus | reverse complement strand
GTTGCCCCTGCGGCGGGCGCGGGGTGATCGAGGGCCCCTTCACCGAGAACCGCTCGCCGCGGAAGTCGACGTGGTGGAGCTTGTCGCGGTCGACGTAGCGGCCGGTGGCGGTGTCGCGGACGACGGCGTCGTCCTCCCAGGAGTCCCACAGCAGCCGCACGACGGCAGCGGCCTCGGCGGCCTCGGCCCACAGCTCCCCGTCGGGCTCGACACCCTTGCGGCCGAAGGCGTCCGCCTCCGCGGCGCTGTCCGACACCCCGATCTGCCAGCCGGCGCGGCCGCCGCTGACGATGTCGAGGGTGGCCAGCGCCTTGGAGGTGTGGAACGGCTCGGTGTGGGTGGTCGTGACGACCGGCGCCACGCCGACCCGCCGGGTGGTGGGTGCGGTCCGGGCGGCGAGCGCGACGGCGTCGAGCCGGCCGCGGACCTCGTCGACCGGTCCCGGCCCCACCGCGCCCTGCAGCCGGAAGGAGTCCGGGACGACGAGCAGGTCGAGGTCGGCGGCGTCGGCCAGCCGCGCGAGGGCGACGGCCCGGTCGGGGCCGAAGAGCGCGGCGGGTTCCGCGCCGGGCAGGCGCCAGGCCGCCGGGTGGCGCCCGGCGCCGTCGGGCTCGACGCCGAGGAGGACGGCGCGGGAGGGGCGGGGCGGGACGGTCATGTCGTCCTTCCGTTGCGCGACAGCGCATTCAGGGCGCGAGCGGGGTGGGCGCGCGGGCGCCCCGGGGCGGGGCGCAGGACGGGCACGCGGGTGGGAGCAGCCGCCGTGGTCGGCGCAGAGGTGTCCGACGAGGCACCGCGGCGGGTGGCGCGGACGAGCGGCGGCGGCCGGTGCCGGGCGAGCGGTACCGGCCCGGCGGGGCTCAGGCGCGGGCTGGGCCCGAACAGCCGGAGGCGGCGGTGCGGCAGAGGTCGACGTGGCGGCGCAGCACGCTCAGGTGACCACCGTGGACGGGCAACCGCACGTCGCCGCGGGGGTTCCGCGCTCCGGTCATGCTCGTCCCCTCCATCGGTCCTGGCGGTAGCACCCGCGCCCGCACGTGCGGGGGGTTGCTGCGGCGTCGACGAGCCAGGTCCCTCGACCGCTCTGGATGGTTGTGGCTTCAAACTACGCCGCCGGGCGCGGGAGCTGTCAAGCACCCCGTCGGGCGCGGATCAGGCCGCCAGCGCCTTGGCGAAGCGCAGGACCGGATCGGAGCCCGGCCCGGGCAGCGGCTGCGCGCCGGGCACGTAACCGCTGGCGCGGTACAGCCGGTGCGCGGCGTGCTGGCGCACCCCGCTGCTGAGGTGGATCGAGGTGCACCCGGCGGCGGCGGCGCGCCGCTCCAGCTCCGCCACCACCGCCCGGCCCAGCCCGAGGCGGCGGTGGGTGGGCGCCGTCCAGATCCGCTTGAGCTCGGCGCTGCGCCCGGTCTGGCGGCGGTAGCCGCCACCGGCGACGGGGCGGCCCTCGTGCAGCACCACGAGCAGGCAGCCGCGCGGGGCCTCGAAGTCCGCGGCGGGCGCGGCCGCCAGCTCGCGGCGCACGGCCTCGGCCGGGTGGCCCAGGCCGTGCTGGTACTCGTGCGCGAGGCCCTCCAGCAGCGGGCGGGCCAGCGGGTCGGCGAGGCCGACGGCCCGGAACGCGAAGCCGTGCGGCAGCGCGGCGGCCGGGCGGTCGAGCAGGTGTCGTCGGTCCCGCACCGGGACGGCGGGTGGTGCCACGGAACTCCCCCATCGATCCCGGCGGTAGCACCCGCGCCCGCGCGTGCGGGGGGTTGCTGCGGCGTCGACGAGCCGGGTCTCTCGGCCGCTCTGGATGGTTGCAGCTTCAAGCCAACCCGGTGCCGTCCGCGCTGTCAAGCCGCCGCGGCGCCGTCCGGGGGACGAGGCGCGGGCAAGTACGCTCGCCGGACCCAGGACCAGGGTGGCGACCCGCCCCGAAGACCCCGAGGAGAACCGTGCCCGCTGCCGCCGCCGTGCCCGCGCCCACCGGTGACGGGGTGCACCTGCCACCGCCCGCGCTCGCCGCCGCGGCCAACGTCGGCGCCGAGGCCTACGCCCGGGCCGCGGCGGACCCGGAGGCGTTCTGGGCCGAACAGGCCGCCCGGCTGCGCTGGGACGCGCCCTGGCACACCGTCTTCGACGGCTCGACGATGCCGACGGCCCGCTGGTTCGCCGGCGGCCGGCTCAACGTCGCCGTGAACTGCCTGGACCGCCACGTCGAGGCCGGCCGCGGCGGCAAGGTCGCGCTGCACTGGGAGGGCGAGCCCGGCGACAGCCGCACCATCACCTACGCCGAGCTGTCGGCGGAGGTCAACCGGCTGGCCAACGCCCTGCAGGAGCTGGGGATCGGCGCCGGCGACCGGGTGGTGCTCTACCTGCCGGTGCTGCCGGAGACGATCGCGGCGACGATGGCCTGCGCGCGCGTGGGCGCCGTCGTCAGCCTCGTGTTCGGCGGGTTCTCCGCCGAGGCGCTGCGCTTCCGCCTCGCGGACACCGGCGCGAAGCTGCTCGTCACCACCGACGGGCAGTTCCGCCGCGGCACCGCCGTCGGGGTCAAGGACGCCGCCGACGCGGCCGTCGCCGGCCTGGACCACGTCGAGCACGTCCTGGTGGTGCGCCGCACCGGGGACCTCACGCCGGACGTGCCGTGGACCCCGGGGCGCGACGTGTGGTGGCACGACGTCGTGGACCGCCAGAGCAGCGAGCACGCCGCGGCCTCCTTCGACGCCGAGCACCCGCTGTTCGTCATCTACACCTCCGGCACCACGGGCCGGCCCAAGGGCCTGGTGCACACCAGCGGTGGCTACCTGGTGCAGGCGTCCTGGACGCACTGGGCGTGCTTCGACGTCAAGGACGACGACGTCTACTGGTGCCAGGCCGACCTGGCGTGGGTGACGGCGCACACGTACGAGATGTACGGGCCGCTGTCCAACGGCACGACGCAGGTGATCTACGAGGGCAGCCCGCTCACCCCGCACCCGGGACGGCACTTCGAGGTCGTCCAGAAGTACGGGGTGACGATCTACTACACCGCCCCCACCCTCGTGCGGACGTTCATGAGGTTCGGCGAGCAGCTGCCCGCCGGGTACGACCTGTCGTCGCTGCGGCTCCTGGGCAGCGTCGGGGAGGCGATCAACCCCGAGGCGTGGAACTGGCTGCACCGCAACGTCGGGGGCGGCCGCTGCCCCGTCGTGGACACGTGGTGGCAGTCGGAGACGGGCGCCGCCGTCGTGGCGCCGCTGCCGGGGGTGACGCCGCTGAAGGCGGGGTCGGCGACGGTCCCCCTGCCGGGGCTGTCGGTGGCGGTGGTCGGCGAGGACGGCGAGGAGCTGGCGCCCGGCGAGTCCGGCCTGCTGGTGATCGACCGGCCCTGGCCGGGGATGGCGCGCACGGTGTGGGGGGACCACGAGCGCTTCGTGCGCTCGTACTGGGAGAAGTTCGCCGACCGCGGCTACTACCTGGCCGGCGACGGCGCGCACCGCGACGCGGACGGCTACGTGTGGCTGGAGGGCCGCGTCGACGACGTCCTCAACGTCTCCGGGCACCGGCTGTCGAGCATCGAGCTGGAGTCCGCCCTCGTCTCGCACCCGCAGGTGGCCGAGGCCGCCGTCGTCGGCGCACCGGACGAGACGACCGGGCAGCGGATCGTGGCCTTCGTCATCCCCCGCTCGGCGCGGACCCCGGCCGCCGGGCAGGACGCGGCGGGGCGGGCCGACCTCGCGGCGGAGCTGCGCGCCCACGTGGCGGCCCGGGTCGGCGCGGTGGCCAAGCCGCGCGACGTCGTCGTCGTGGCGGACCTGCCCAAGACCCGCTCGGGCAAGATCATGCGCAGGCTCGTGGCGGACGTCACCGCCGGGCGCAGCGGCGGCGACGTCACGTCGCTGCAGGACGAGTCGGCCCTGGCGGCCGTGGCCCGCGCCTGGCAGGAGCACACCGGGGACCGGTGAGCGCCCCGGGGCGGTGCGGGGGTGGTACCACCCCCGCACCGCTCACCAGTCGTCGTCGTCCGCCCGGCCGGGACCGCCGGCGCCCGCGGAGAACTCCGCGGCGAGCGTGCCGAACACCCGGCACGCCTCGTCGAGCGCGGCCAGCAGCTCCGGCGCCAGCGGCGGCGGCGGCAGCGTCCCGGCGCGGGCCCGCAGCTCCAGGTCCGCGCTGAGCTGGGCCAGCTCCTCGGCGCCGAGGTTGGCCGCCGAGCCCTTCAGGCTGTGCGCCCGCTTCTCCACGAGGGGGGCCCTGCCCGCGGCGAGCGCGTCCTCGAGGTCGGCGGCGACCTGCGGGGCCCGCTCGACGAAGGAACCGAGGAGCTGGGCGAACAGCGCCCGGTCCTCCGGGGTGCCCACACCGCCCAGCTCCTCCACGCGGGCCCGCACCGTGGCCTCCAGCGGCGGGTGGACGGGCTCGTCGACGCCGTCGGTGCCGTCGGTGCCGTCGACGCCGTCGGTCGCGACGGCGGGCTCGGCGGCGATGCTCGTGAGCATCGCCTCCAGGTCGCGCGCCCGCACCGGCTTGGAGAGGTAGTCGTCCATCCCGGCGCTCGTGCACGCCTGGCGGTCCTCCATGAGGACGCTGGCGGTGACGGCCACGATGCGCGGCTGCCGCTCCCGGGGGATCTCCGAGCGGATGAGCCGGGTCGCCTCCATGCCGTCCATCTCGGGCATGTGGACGTCCATGAGGACGACGTCGTAGTCGTTGCGGTGCACCGCGGCCACGGCCTCGCGCCCGTTGCCGACCGTGTCGGTGCGGTGCCCCAGCTTGGACAGCATCAGCTGGGCGACCTTCTGGTTGACGAGGTTGTCCTCGGCCAGGAGCACCCGCAGGGCCGGCCGCTCGATCGCACCGGCCGCACCGGCCCGCCGCACCGGAGCGGCGGGCACCGGGACCGCGGCCACCGAAGCCGC
>NZ_BAABIL010000093.1:0-4158 GCF_039542765.1 Kineococcus glutinatus | reverse complement strand
CAGCCGCGGCCACAGCAGGGCGAGGAAGGCCGCCACCGCGGCACCGTCGAGGCCCCAGCGGCGCGGGTCCCCCAGCGCGTCGCCGAGCAGCGCCCCGGCCAGCGTCATGGCGTTCCAGCAGGCGAACACCCCCAGCCCCGCCGCCCAGAAGCCGCGCCGCCCCTCGTCCTCCCGCGGCTGGGCGGTGGCCACCGCCGTGGACTCGTCGATGGTCAGGTGCGCGACGAGCGGGCGGCGCAGCCCGCGCGGGCGCAGCAGCGGGCTCAGCTGCAGGCCGTAGAAGCCGTTGCGCACCCCGAGCAGCGCCGCGCCCGCGGTCGCGGCCGCCCCCGAACCGCCCGCGGCGACCACCCCGACGAAGGCGAACTGGGAACCGCCGGTGAACATCAGCAGGCTGAGGGCGCAGGTCTGCGCGACGGACAGCCCGGCGGCCACGGACAGCGCACCGAACGAGATGCCGTAGAGGCCGGTGGCGATCCCGACCGACAGCCCCTGCCGCACGGCCGGGCCGGGGCGGCGCGCTTCGTCGCGGGGCACGCGCCGATCGTCGCACGGCCCGGTCGGACGTGGGAGAACGCTCTCCCCGGCTCCGCGGGGGCCCGATGCCCTAGAGTCTGGCCGCACTCGCCCCCGCGGGCCGCCTCCGGGCGGGACCGAGGGGGCCGCAGCAGCGCAGGGCGTTGAATCACCAGCCCCCACACCTGCGAGCACGGCCGCCACCGCGCGGTCCCCCGCAGGCCGGGCCTCCGGAGGAGGAGGCCGGGAGGGAGGCAGGGGTGCGGGCCGCAGCAGCGCCGGTGGGCGGGTTCGGGTACGACCGGGCGACGGGTCAGTGGTCCTGGTCGGACGAGCTGTTCTCGATCTTCGGCTTCGAGCCCGGGCAGGTCGTCCCGACGACCGCCCTCATGGCCAGCCACGAGCACCCCGACGACCCCCAGGGCTTCGCCGGCACCCTCGAGGAGCACGTCCGGCGCGGCCACCCCTTCAGCCTGCTGCACCGGCTCGTCGACGCCGCCGGGCACGAGCGGTGGGTCACCTGGGTCTGCACCGGCCGCCCCGCGGACGACGCCGAGCCCGTGCGGGGGGTCGCCGCCGACGTCAGCTCCCAGCAGCAGCGCGCGATCACCGACCAGGCCAACCGGCACGTCAGCCGCGCCCTGGCCTCCCGCGAGGTCATCGACCAGGCCAAGGGCGTCCTGATGCTCGTCTACCGGGCCAGCGGCGAGGAGGCCTTCACCCTGCTGCGGTGGGCGTCGCAGCGGGGCAACGTCAAGCTCATCGCGATCGCCGAGCGCCTGCTGCGGGCCGTGCGGGGCGGGGTGGACGTCGGCCCCGGGGCGCGGGAGCACGTGGACGACGTGTTCTCCGCCGTCCTCGGCGGGGAGGGCGGGGACGCGGGCGGCGGGCTGCACGAGCCCGGCGCCCCCGCCGACGGGAGCGGCGCCCGGGCGCCGCGGATCCAGGCCCACCTCGACGTGCTCGGCCGCGCGGTGGTGCTGCGCATCTCCGGCGAGGTCGACCTCTCCACCGCCCCGGAGTTCTCCGGCGCCCTCACGCGGCTCGTCGCCGCGGCCCGCCCGCCCCAGCCGCTGGTGGTGGACCTGCGCGGGGCGACGCACCTGGGCTCGGTGGGCGTGGCGATGCTCGGCCTGGCCCACCGCAGGTCCGAGTCGGTGGGCGCCGGGCTGCGCGTCGTCACCGGCCGCGGTGCCGCCGCCCTGACCCTGACCGCCGGTCACGGTCTGGACCTCTACCCCAGCGTGGAGCGGGCCGTCGGCGGCTGAGCCGGGACCGCCCGCGGTACCCGCACGGGTCGTCGACGAGGAGGTCGCGCCGTGACCGCACCGCTCGACGTGGTGGCCGCCCTGCAGCGCGCCCTGCTGCCCCACCGCCTGCCGGTGCTGCCCTGCGCGGACGTCGCGGCCCGCTACCTCGTCGCCGGCGCCGAGCGCGGGGCCGGCGGCGACTGGTTCGACGCCCTCCCCGTCCCCGGCGGCGGCGTGGCGCTCGTCGTCGGGGACGTCGTGGGCCACGGGCTCGCGGCGGCCGCGACGATGAGCCAGCTGCGCGCCGTCGTCGCCCAGCGCCTGCACCTGGGCGCGAACGTCGCCGAGGCCCTGGCCGACCTCGACGAGGCGGCGGCGCTGGTCCCGGACGCCGCCGGCACCACCGTCTGCGTCGCGCTGCTCGACCTGCCCGGTGGGCGGCTGGTGCACGCCACCCGCGGCCACCCCGCCCCGCTGGTCGTCGGGGGTGCCGGCGCCCGCTTCCTGCCCACCACCGGCGGCGGCCCGCTGGGATCGGGCGTCGCGGGTGCGCCGGTCACCGGCCGGCTGGACCCCGACGACGTGCTGGTCCTCTTCACCGACGGTCTCGTCGAGCGCCCGGGGCGCCCCCACGCCCAGGGCCTGGCGGACCTGGCCACCGCCGGGGTGGACGCCGCCGCCGGCCGGGTGCCCGCCCCCGAGGGCACCGGCACCGCCGAACGGGTCTGCGCGCACGTGGCGGCGGCGCTCGCCCCGGGCGGCGGCGGTGACGACGCGACGGTCCTGGTGGTGCAGCTGCGCCGCCCGGTGGCGCCGCTGCGCGTCGTGGTGCCCACCGACGCCGAGGCGCCGGGCGGGGTCAGGTCCCGGCTGCGGGCGTGGCTGCGCGCCCTCGAGGTCACCGACACCGACCGGCTGGCCCTGGAGCTGGCCACCAGCGAGGCGGTGGCCAACGCGGTCGTCCACTCCGGCTCCACCGCGCCCGTGGAGGTGGTGGTGGAGCTGGGCACCGACGGCGCGGCGCACGTGCTCGTCGCCGACGGGGGGCGCTGGGTCGAGCCGCGCGCGCTGCCCGGGGAGCACGGCCGCGGCCTGGGCCTGATCGCGGCCCTGACGCGGCACCTGGTGGTGGAGCACCGCGGGGGCGGCACGGTGGTGCGCTTCCAGCGCGCCCTGACCCGGTCGGTGCCGCCGACCCCGGCGACGTGGACGCCCCCGGCGGCCGCCGGGGAGCCGTTCGCCTGCGAGCTGCTCGACGAGCGGCCGCTGCGGCTGCGGGTGCGGGGGGAGGTCGACGCCGCGGGCGCGGACCGGCTGGGCGCGGAGCTGTTGCGCGCCGCCCGCGGCGGCCTGGTGCCGGTGGTGGCCGACCTGGACCGGGTGACGCACCTGGGCAGCGCGGGGGTCCGGGTGCTGGCGGAGGTGGTGCGCACCACGGCGCGGACGGGTTCACCGGTGCGGCTGGCGGCCGCCGGCGGGACCGCGGCGGCCTTCGTCCTCGACCTGGTGGCCCTGCCGCGCGTGGACCGGACGGGGGATCCGGCGACCGGCTGACGCAGATCTCCCCACGTCGGGCACAGGAACCTCCCAGCGCTGCCGCCTACGCTGTGTGCGTGCCCCTGCTCTCCGCACTGCCGGTCGCCGACCTCGCAGCACAGCTCGCCGCCGCACCGGCCGCGCCGGCGCTGCTGCCCGAGTGGCTCAACGCGCCGACGCTGCTGCAGCAGCTGGGCGACTTCGCCCTGTGGGGCGCCGTGCTCATCGTGTTCGCCGAGTGCGGCCTGCTCATCGGCTTCTTCCTGCCGGGTGACTCCCTGCTGTTCACGGTAGGGCTCTTCACGACGTACGACCCGCCGATCATCACCCAGCCGGTGTGGCTGGCCTGCATCCTGCTGACGGTGTCCGCGTTCCTGGGCAACGTCTGCGGCTACGAGATCGGCCGGCGCGCCGGTCCCGCGATCTTCGAGCGGCCCGGGTCCCGCTTCTTCAAGAAGGAGCACGTGGAGAAGACCGCGCTCTTCTTCGAGAAGTACGGGCCGCGCGCGATCATCCTGGCCCGCTTCGTCCCCGTGGTGCGCACCTTCATCACCGTGACGGCGGGCGCGGCGCGCATGCCGCGGCGCACCTTCTTCGTCTTCAGCGCCATCGGCGCGGTGCTGTGGGCCACGGGCGTGACCGTCCTGGGCGTGCTGCTGGGCGGCATCCCGCTGGTCCGCGAGAACATCGAGCTGGGCCTGCTGCTCCTGGTGGCCGTCTCCGTCCTGCCGATCGGCATCGAGGCGCTGCGCGCCCGCTCCAAGTCCCGGCGCACCGCCCGCGCCAGCTCCGCCGCGGCCGCCACCGCCGCTCCGGCCGCCCCCGCCGCCGGCCCCGTGGCCCCCGCGCCGCGCCC